>NZ_JBFTQY010000002.1:0-233731 GCF_056399245.1 Rhizobium sp. 01N447_2 | reverse complement strand
GCAAAGCAGGCGCAGAAAAGCATCAAGCGCCTGCTGACAGCCTTGCGGCGCGAGCTCGAAAGCCTCGATGCCGATCTCGACAGCCATATCCGCAAGTCGCCGGTCTGGCGGGTGCGCGAGGCGCTGTTGACCTCGGTGCCGGGTGTCGGGCCGACAACAGCGCGCACGCTGCTGGCCGAACTGCCCGAGCTCGGCAGCCTCGACCGACGCCAGATCGCGTCGCTGGCTGGTCTTGCCCCCTGGACGCGGCAGTCGGGAAAATGGAAGGGCAAGAGCTTCATCGGTGGCGGCCGCAGCAAGGTACGCGCCGTCCTATTCATGGCCGCCCTCGTCGCCAGCCGATACAACCCCGACCTCAAGGCCTTCCGCGACCGTCTGGTCGCCGCCGGCAAGCCCAAGATCGTCGCCACCGTCGCAACCATGCGCAAGCTGCTCACCATCCTCAACGCCATCATCAGGGACGGACGACCATGGCAAAACGCTTGACAGCAAAGACAGTCGCTCTCCCCACTGGGGAGAAGAGGGAGCCAAGCCGTGACCTTAGTTATCCCATAAGTCTACTTCTGCTCGCAAAAGGCGATGCGGTTGCTGAAGGGGTCGGTGACGGTCATCTCCAGCCCCCAAGGTGCTTCCTCGACGCCGGGCTTCATGTAGCGGTAGTCCTTGGCTGAGAGTTCGGCGTGATAGGCCCTGATATTGGCGACGCGGACGAAGGCCTTGGCGCCGGGGCTCGCGTCGCCGGAATGTTCGCTGAGGTGCAGCGCCATGCCGTCGCGCGAGACCTGGCAATAGAGCGGGAAGTTTTCACCGAAGCGGTGCTCCCAATCGAGATGGAAGCCGAGAAAGCCGCAATAGAACTCCATGGCCTTTTCGACCGAGAAGATGCGGAAGATCGGCATCGGCGGCTCGATGCCGATCGCAGAGGGGCTCGCCCCTGCCGCATCGATCTTTGCCGAGAGGATATTCCATTGATCGAGCCCGAACTGCCGGGCGACGATTTCGAGCGTCTCGCTGTGGGTCAGCGAAATGTCGCGGTCGGCAAGGGCCTGCCGCAATGTCTTTGCCATGAGCTTGGCATCGCGAAAATCGCGCATGATGTCATCCTTCCGTTGGCGGCAAACAGGAAGATCAGTGCCCGCGTCTGCTGACCCGTTCGCCATCGATCGCCAAACGGCAAGGGATGTGAAGGATGTGTCTGGATGCATTCACCATAACGCAGAAGCGTCGCGGGGCGGCTGGCCGCATCCGGCCGAGGGCGATGTTATGAGAGCGTTTATCAGGAATCAAGACGCGGTGCGCGTTGCCTCGACGGGAACCGCCTTGAGGTAGCTGGCAAGTTCGACCCGGTTGCGGCCGGCGCGCTTGGCGACGTAGAGCGCCTTGTCGGCGGCACTCAGCATGGCGTCGAAATCCAAGCTCTTCGAACGGCCGGGGGCGACGCCGACGCTGACCGTGCATGTCAGCACTTCGTCATCAATATCGATCTCGCGCGCCTCGAACGCCCGGCGGATGCGCTCGGCCGTGAGTTCGGCCCGGCCGGGCATGATCTCCTTCAGCACCAGTACGAATTCCTCGCCGCCGAGCCGGGCAGCGGTGTCGCCGGTGCGGCAATGGGCCGAAAGTTCGCCGGCAAAGACATTGAGCACGCGGTCGCCGACGGCATGGCCGAAGCGATCGTTGACGGATTTGAAATGGTCGATATCGAAGACGATGACGGCGGTGGTCGTTCCCATCGGGCGCGTGCCGTATTGGTCGAAGAGGGCGCGGCGGTTGAGCAGGCCGGTCAGCGGATCGGTGATCGCATCGAGACGATGGCGGGCGGCAAGCCGCCATTGATGCAGCGCCAGCGACAGCGCGCCGATCCCGGTCATGCCGGCAATGCAGACGGCAAGGCTCAGATCTTCGGCCCAGTTGCTGGGGGCTTTGCCGAGCACCAGCTTGCCGTCTGATATCAGCACGGCGGCGCACAGAACGAAGGAGATCGCCGTCAGCGTATAAAGCACTGCGATGCCGAGGAGCGGCGCCGGTGCTTCGGCGCGGGCGAGCCAGTATTGCCGGGCGGTGGCAAGGAGCAAAAGGGCGATGGCGAGATTGTCGGCGATGAAGGCCAGGCCGTCATAGCCCGACAGCATCGGCACGACGGAAAAGACCATCGCCGCAAGCGCGCGGATCGCGATGGCGAGGAGAGACACCCGGCCGGTGAGGAATTGTTTGCCTGCCCCCCAGATGGTGGCAAAACCGGCATGAAACAGCACGAAATTGGCGACGCCGAGCCATTTCTCCGGCGTATTGACATAGGCGCTATAGACGAAAATGCCGCTGACGACGAGGACAAGGCCGACGGTGGCGGTCAACAGCACGGTTTCCGAGCGGCGGACAAGCCAGCTGCCCATCAGCGTCACCGCAAGGCAGGCCGCGGAGACGCCGAGCGCCAACAAGAGGGAGTTATAGTCAAGCATCATGCTTTTCAGTCTCCGCAGCTATTGTCGCTTCGAATGGCAGCTTATCGGTCTGCGAGGAGGAATGTCTTATGCATCCGTTAACAAATGATGCACTGCACAATACAAATGTTACGCGTTTAACGTCGCGCCGAATTTTAAGATGAATTTTCTATTTAAAATTGAAATCTGAGAGCTTACGCCTGCTGCATCACCTGCCAATGCAGGGGAAACATCGGATCGAACACCGTTACCGGACCGGCGCCGGTTTCAATCCTCGCGGGAAAGACGACCGGCTCGGCCTGCCTCGACAGGGTGATGCGCTCCTCGTTCGGCTGCAGCCCGTACCAGGCCGGCCCGTTCAGCGACACGAAGGCTTCGAGCCGCTCCAGAGCGCGCTCCTGTTCGAAGACATGGGCAAGGCAGCTCATCGTATTGACCGAGGTATAGATGCCTGCGCAGCCGCAAGCGCATTCCTTCAGCGGATCGACATGCGGGGCGGAATCCGTGCCGAGGAAGAAGCGCGGGTCGCCGCTGACGGCCGCCGCACGCAGGGCCAGCCGGTGGTTTTCGCGCTTGGCGACGGGCAGGCAGTAATAATGCGGGCGGATGCCGCCGACGAGGATGGCGTTGCGGTTGATGATCAGATGGTGGGTGGTGATCGAGCCGGCGAGATTGCCCTTGGCCGCCTTGATGTAATCGACGCCATCGGATGTCGTCACATGCTCCATCGTCACCTTCAGCTCCGGCAGGCGCTGCCGCAACGGATCGAGCACGGTCTCGATGAAGACGGCCTCGCGATCGAAGATATCGACCTCCGGCGTCGTCACCTCGCCATGGACGCAGAGCGGCAGGCCGATCTTTGCCATGCGCTCCAGCACCGGCATCGCCTTTTCCATGTCGCGGACGCCGCCATGCGAATTGGTCGTGGCGCCGGCGGGATAAAGCTTGACGGCGGTGATGAGGCCGCTGTTCTTCCCCTCCTCGACGTCATCGGGGCTGGTATGTTCGGTCAGATAAAGCGTCATCAGCGGCTGGAAGCGATGACCGTCCGGCAAGGCCTTGAGGATGCGTTCGCGATAGGCCTTGGCGTCAGCTGACGTGACAACCGGCGGCACGAGATTGGGCATGATGATGGCGCGGGCGAAGGTGCGGCTCGTATCGGCGATCACGCCCTCCAGCATGGCGCCATCGCGCAGATGCAGGTGCCAGTCATCAGGACGGCGGATGGTGATCGATTGCATGGCAGGCCTCCGAAGCGATGCGTCTGCCGTCTCGATAACACTAAAGCGCGCCGCATTGAAATTGAATCATGCGACCCGCTTTAGCTCTTTTTTCATGCGTGTCGTTATCCCGGAACCGGGGCATCACGCCAGCGCGATCTCCAGCGTCACATCGGCCGGGCGGCGGTTTTCGAGGATCAGCCGGCCGTTCGGCAGGTCGTTGCCGTAGACTTTGGCGTTGGCGGCCTCTTCGGTCAGGTTGTAACCGCGCCAGCGCGCCCAGAGCCGCTCCTCGAGCACCTCGATCGGCGGCGCCAGCATGATCGAAAAATCGAAGACGCCTTCGAGTTCGGCCCATTTGCCCAGCGAAAACAGCAGATAATTGCCCTCGACGATGATGAAGCGATGATCGGGGGAAACGGGCCGGGCCGACGCAATGGCGAGTTCGCGGGAACGGTCGAAGACCGGCACCAGAACTTCCTGATCGGCCAGCCGGACGGCGCGGATGATATCGAGGAAACCGCGGACATCGAAAGTCTCGGGGATCCCCTTGCGCGCCAGCAGGCCGCGTTCGATCAGGATGGCGTTGTCCATGTGGAAGCCATCCATCGGCAGGACTTCGGCACTTTCGCCCTTGGCTTTCAGCGCTTCCGCCAGATTGTCGGCCATGGTCGATTTGCCGGCACCCGGCGGTCCGGCAATGGCGACCAGGAAACGCTTGGAATGGCCGGCGCGGTCAAGAACTGCGCCGGCGATTTCATCGATGCGTGCATTCATGCGGCGACGGGCTCCGTCGGCACCGCCTTGGCGCCGGTCATGAAGGCGACGGCGTCGGACATGGTGTATTCCTTCGGATCGATCACCGTCAGCCGCCGGCCGAGGCGGTGGATATGGATCCGGTCGGCCACCTCGAAGACATGCGGCATGTTGTGGGAGATCAGCACGATCGGCAGGCCGCGGGCGCGCACATCGAGGATCAGCTCCAGCACCTTGCGGCTTTCCTTGACGCCGAGAGCGGCCGTCGGTTCGTCCATGATGATAACCTTCGAGCCGAAGGCGGCGGCTCGGGCGACGGCGACACCCTGGCGCTGGCCGCCCGACAGCGTCTCCACTGCCTGGTTGATGTTCTGGATGGTCATTAGGCCAAGTTCGGAAAGCTTGTTGCGCGCCAGCTTTTCCATGGCCGGCCGGTCGAGCATGCGGAACAGCGAGCCTAGCGGGCCCTTTTTGCGGATCTCGCGGCCGAGGAACATGTTGTCGGCGATGGAGAGCGCCGGCGACAAGGCGAGATTCTGATAGAYGGTCTCGATGCCGGCGTCGCGCGCCTCCATCGGCGAGCGGAACTGCACCTGCCGGCCTTCGAGGGTAATCACCCCCTCGTCTGGGGTAACGGCGCCCGATATCGCCTTGATGAGCGAGGATTTGCCGGCGCCGTTATCGCCGATGACGGCGAGGATTTCACCCGGATAGAGGTCGAAATCGGCATTGTCGAGCGCGGTCACGCGGCCATAACGCTTGACGAGACCGCGGGCGGTGAGAAGGGGTTCGCGAGCCATGATTACACCGAAACCTTTCTGATCCACTGATCGATGGCGACGGCGGCGATGATTAGCACGCCTGTCAAAAGGACTTTCCATTGCGGGTCGGCGCCGAGCATGTTGAGGCCCATCGAGACGACGCCGACGATCATGGCACCGAAGAGCGTGCCGAGAATGGAGCCGCGGCCGCCGAACAGCGAGATGCCGCCGATCACAGTCGCGGTGATTGCCTGGAGGTTAAAATCGGTGACGGCCGAGGACGGCGAGATCGAGCCGTTGCGGCCGATCGAGACCCAGGCGGCCAAGCCGGCAATGACACCAGAGATGGCGTAAACGGTCAGCAGCACCTTCTTGGTCTGAATGCCCGAGAGCTTGGCTGCCTCCGGATCGTCGCCGACCGCATAGACATGCCGGCCCCAGGCGGTGTGATTGAGGACATACCAGAGCACCAGGACGAGCAGCACCATGGCGATGACGCCGAGGGTCAGCACGGCGCTGCCGAGCTTGAAGCTCACGGCGAAAAGATGAAGCAGCGGCGCCTTCTCGTCGACGTCGGTGTCGCGGATCGTCTCATTGGCGGAATAGATGAAATTCGTCGCCATGACGATGTTCCAGGTGCCGAGCGTGACGATGAAGGGCGGCAGCTTCATGTAGGCAACGAGGAAGCCGTTCAGCAATCCGCAAAGGCCGCCGACAAGCATGCCGGCTGCGACCGCGATCGGCGTCGGTATGCCGTAGGTGATGGCGACATTGCCCATGATCACCGCCGAGATCACCATGATGACGCCGATCGAAAGATCGATGCCGGCGGTCAGGATGACCAGCGTCTGGGCGGCGCCGAGAATACCGACGATGGCGATCTGCTGCAGGATCAGCGTCAGCGTATAGGACGAGAAGAACCGTCCGCCGATGGTGATCCCGAAGATGACGATCGCCAGCACCAACACGATCAGCGGCACGGCGGCCGGCGTCGAGTGCAGAAAATGCTGCGCGCGCTTGATCAGCGAGACTTTCTCGTGCTCGAAGGAGGCAACGCTCTTGTCGCTGCCGTCGAGGACACGTTCGAATTCCTGTGTTCCGGTCATGGTTCCTCCTCCGCATCCGCGCGCCGAACTCGCGCGGGGGCCGTCACCGATATCCATCCGGTCTTTGATTAGCCGGTTCGTGAGGCGACGGCACATCGTCCGTCGAAAACGGCCGGGGATCAAGCCCCGGCCGCCCTGCTTTCAACAATCAGGGCTCAGCCCCAGCACTTGTCCGTGCCTTCCTTGGTGTCGATCGACTTGACGCCGGAAACCGGCTTGTCGGTGACGAGCGAGACGCCGGTGTCGAAGAAGGACTTGCCTTCGGTCGGCTTCGGCTTTTCACCATTTTCGGCGAACTTCTTGATCGCTTCGACGCCAAGGGCTGCCATCATCAGCGGATATTGCTGCGAGGTGGCGCCGATGACGCCTTCCTTGACCGACTTCACACCCGGGCAACCGCCGTCGACCGAGACGATCAGCACGTTCTTTTCCATGCCGACGGCCTTCAGCGCCTGATAGGCGCCGACTGCGGCCGGCTCATTGATCGTGTGGATAACGTTGATGCTCGGATCCTTCTGCAGAAGGTTTTCCATGGCCTTGCGGCCGCCTTCTTCATTGCCGTTGGTCACGTCATGACCGACGATACGAGCATCGTCCTCGTCGCCGATCTTGTTCGGGTCCTTCGGATCGATGCCGAAGCCCATCATGAAGCCCTGGTCGCGCAGAACGTCGACCGTCGGCTGCGACGGGGTCAGGTCGAGGAAGCCGACCTTGGCGTCCTTGGCCTTGTCGCCCATCGTTTCCTTGGCCCACTGGCCGATCAGCTTGCCGGCGAGCAGGTTGTCGGTGGCGAAGGTGGCGTCGGCGGCATCGGCCGGCTCGAGCGGCGTGTCGAGCGCGATGACCAGCAGGCCGGCATCACGCGCCTTCTTGACCGAAGACACGATGCCCTTGGTGTCGGAAGCAGCAAGCAGGATGCCCTTTGCGCCGTCGGCAATGCAGCTTTCGATCGCTGCGACCTGGCTTTCGCTGTCACCGTCGACCTTGCCGGCATAGGACTTCAGCGAGACGCCGAGTTCCTTGGCCTTGGCCGTCGCACCTTCCTTCATCTTGACGAAGAAGGGGTTGGTGTCGGTCTTGGTGATCAGGCAGGCAGCAACGTCAGCCGCCATCACAGGAGCGGAAAAGGTGACACCAAGCGCCAGCGCGCCGAAAGCGAGAACAGATTTCTTCATGGAACTCCTCCCAGAGTTTGCCGGCGCCGCTCCTGCGGGGCCGGAAGCTTAAGATATGACACTTCGCCGTGGATCGCTAATGCCTCCCAGCGGTCCCGTGCCCTTGACGACGGCAATTAAGAGCGAAAAGAAATCGGCTTGTCAATAAATAAATCCAATTGAATTATTAATTCGATGTGGCATGCTCCATCGAATTCGGGCATAGGCCAACGATCGGGAGGAGCGGCCATGTCGACCTTGGATGGACCGGAACACACGCCGGTCCCGCCACCAATTCTGAATCCGGCCGGAGGTGCGAACCAGGTCAGGGTGCGAGCCTATAACGAACGGCTCGTGCTGTCGCTGGTGCGTCTCTACGGCGCGCTGTCGAAGGCCGATATCGCGCGCCGCAGCGGGCTGTCGGCGCAGACCGTCTCCGTGATCATGCGGGTGCTGGAGAAGGAAGGGCTGCTGTCGCGCGGGGAACCGGTGCGTGGCCGCGTCGGCCAGCCGTCGATCCCGATGCATATCAATCCTGATGCCGTCTATTCCTTCGGCCTGAAGATGGGCCGGCGCAGCGCCGATCTGGTGCTGATGGATTTCGTCGGCCGCATCCGCATGCAGCTGCACCGAACCTATGCCTATCCGCTGCCGGATGAAATCCTCGCCTTCGTCACCTCGGGTATCCGCGAGCTGGAAGACCGGCTCGACGACAAGCAACGCAGCCGCATCGCCGGCCTCGGCATCGCCGCCCCCTTCGAGCTCTGGAACTGGGCCGAAGAGGTCGGTGCGCCGCCGGGCGCCATGGAGGTCTGGCGCGACGTCGACCTGCAGGCCGACATCGCCTCCCGCGTCTCCCATCCGGTCTTCCTGCAGAACGATGCGACCAGCGCCTGCGGCGCCGAACTCGTCTTCGGCGTCGGGCCGTCCTACCCGGATTTCGTCTATTTCTTCATCGGCTCCTTCATCGGCGGCGGCATCGTGCTCAATTCGGCGATCTTTTCCGGCCGCACCGGCACGGCAGGCGCGATCGGGCCGCTTCCGGTGCGGGGCAAGAACGGCGAGACGAAGCAGTTGCTCGAAATCGCCTCGATCTTCGTGCTCGAAAACATGCTGCGCGAGCGCGGCATCGATCCCGAGCCGCTCTGGTATTCCGCCGACGACTGGGTGGATTTCGGCGAGCCGATGGAAGCCTGGATCCAGGATAGTGCCAAGGCGCTGGCGCAGGCGATCGTCGCCGCCGCCTCGATCGTCGATTTCAGTGCGGCCGTCATCGATGGCGGCTTTCCCGATTGGGTGCGCAGCCGCGTGGTGCAGGCCACCATCGACGAAGCTGCCAAACTCGACCTGCAGGGCGTCGTCATGCCTGAAATCATCGAGGGCGCGGTCGGCGCCCAGGCGCGCGCCATCGGCGGCGCCAGCCTGCCGATCTTCGCGCGTTACCTCACCGACCAGAACGTACTTTTCAAGGAGGTAGACCATGCTGAAAGGACTTGATCCGCTGTTGAGCCCGGAGCTGCTTTTTACGCTTCGCGCCATGGGCCACGGCGACGAGATCGCCATCGTCGACGGGAATTATCCGGGCGTCGAACATGCCCGCCGGCTGATCCGGCTCGACGGGCACCACATTATCCCGGTCCTCAACGCCGTGCTCAGCGTGCTGCCGATCGACGATTTCGTGGCGGAGGCGATCTTCCGATCGACCGTCAAGGCGGAGCGCGACAAGCTCGACCCCGTGCATGAGGAGATGATCGACTGCTGCGCCCGCCACGAGCCGCACCGGCAGGTGGTGCCGCTGATCGGCCAGGATTTCTACGGAAGGGTGAAGACCGCCCATGCGGTGATCCAGACCGGCGAGCCCAGGCTCTATGCCAACATCATCCTGCGCAAGGGCGTGATCTATCCGAAAGAGCCGGGCACCCATGCCGCGGCCGGAGTCGATCCGTTCGTCTACTAAAGCGCGTCGCGATCTTTCAGATTCACTCCTCGCGCTTTCGGTCTTTGTTTTTACGCATGTCGTTGTCGCAAAACCGCGGCACACTTTTGCGCGACATGCTCTAGAACAATTCCGGCAAAAGTGCGCAGCGGTTTGGTCGTCGGTAAGCTTTGGCTTTCGGGCCAAATGAAGGTCGGTCTTTCGCCATTCGTTCGATGGATGTTATGGTGCGGCGGTTGCGTTGGTCCGCCGCGCCGGCAAACCGCTCGGCAAGCCAAATGCTGCGAACGGTGCCTCACCACCAGGAGCGGACGTCGCGCGGCTCTATGGACACGTGCGGGATCAGGCCGGTGAAGCGATGAGGAGACGGGTCTCACATGGCACCAGACATGAGCACGGTTCCTCGCCGCAGCACCACTGGTCTGCGCAAGTTTCTGGATCCTGAGCAGCAGCGCGATTGGGTAGAAGGCACGGCGGACTTGATCGACGCCGAAGAGCGCTCGGAGTCCCTGGAACAGCGGTTCAAGTACGTCGCCCGGTTCGAGAAGCTGCTTCGTCGCCCGCAGGCGCAAGACGTTCTCGAAATTCTCAGGGTATACGGGCAAACCTGCATCCCCATCCCGCGCAAGACCGAGCGTCACTACTGGTCGGTTTCATGTCTGCCCTCGACTTCCGACAAGCCGCTCATCCGCGTCAATGCGAGCTGGATGGAGCTTTTCACGCTCTATGCCGACGGCGAGAGCCTGCGTGCACGATTCCTGGTGCATCTTTCGCATTTCACCACGGACCATTCACCCGCGCAGGGCGATGTGGACGGGCCTTTTCTCGAGGACTGCGTCACGACGCCCGAAGACGTCGGTTATTTTTTTCCGCGCGGCGAGGACATTTTCGGCATCACTGTGCGGGGCTCCGCCTCGATCCGCAAATTCCTCGCAGAGCGCCGCATCTTGCGCGCCATTCGGACTTTCAATGTGACGCACATGAACCGAGGTCGGAACGCCTATCAGGCGAGCCACTGCTACAGCCTGGGGGATACCATGCTGGCAGATTGATCCGCCCTGGGATGCGCCCTACCCTGACGAGATTGCCGAGCCGATCCGCGGTCGCTGACGGCGCGCAGATGCTGAAAAGACGCGGGCGCGCTGTAAACCCGTCACGCCCATTCCTTTTCAAGGACTACTGATCCTCCGGCGGGTTCTTCAGCCGTTCGAAGAATGGCAGATAGCGGCGACCGGCAGACACCATGGAATCGAGGCCCCATCCGATTTACGGGAAACATATCCAATTCACGCAGCGAAACGCCCGCACCTTCGTCAATGCAACCCGCCATTAACCTTCGAAGGTAACGATCTTACGGACTTGTCGGTGCTGCGCAGTTTGATCAACGACTGCAATGCCCGACCCGGCATTCGGTGATGCGAGCATCAGCCATGTCGGCTGATGATTGAAAACATGTCGGGGACGATGCGGTTCTCCAAACTGGCCATGACGGCTCGTCACACAACAGGAGCCTGTTCAAATGCCTCGCATCCAACCGACCAGACCCCAGGTGGAGATCGTTGTCTGGCTCGCGGTCTTCCTGCTTCTCTTCTGCCTATCGTGGTCCTTCGACTGGCATGAGGGGCTGGATGCGTTCATCGAGAAGCATCATGACTATCCGCTCGACCACGCGCTCCTTGCCCTGAATATCTCCGGGTTTCTCGGGCTGATTTATTCCGCGCTGAGGATCAGCGATCTTTCGAGGGAGGTTCATCGCAGGCTGCAGGCCGAAAAGAACGTAGACTGGATTGCCTGTCACGACACGCTGACCGAACTGCCGAACCGCAGATTTCTGGATTCCATCTGCGCGCAGGCGATGAGCGATCAAAGGGCACGGGAAAGCTATGCCGTGTTCAGCATCGATCTCGACGGCTTCAAGAAGGTCAACGACCTCCTGGGGCACGATCACGGTGACGCGGTGCTGAAGTCTGTCGCTCAGCGGCTCTCTTCCCTCTTTCCGCGTGAGCACGTTTTTCGTCTTGGCGGAGACGAGTTTGTCGTTCTGGCGCGGCGCACTGGAAATCCCGATCTTGCCGCGTTGGGGAACCGCATTGTGAGCGTGATCGGCAAACCCTTCACATTCAATAACGTCGCCGTCGACCTCGGCGCCAGTGTCGGCTTCGCACTTTATCCGGAGAACGGCGATGACCTAAGCCAGGTCATCCGACATTCGGACTGTGCGATGTATGTCGCCAAAAAGCAGGCGCGCAATCTGGTGAAGCCCTTCGTCCCTTCGATGCAGGATGAGTTGGCGAAACGGATTCGGGTGGAAGCCGATCTAAGAGCCGCCATCAGGAAGGCTGAGATCGTTCCCTACTATCAACCGCTCGTGGACCTGAAGACGAACAAGATTATCGGCTTTGAGGCGCTGGCACGCTGGAAGATCGCCTCCGGCGAATTCATCCCGCCGAACGAATTCATTCCTGTGGCAGAGGAAGCCGGGCTGATCGTCGAATTGACGGACCAATTGCTTCGCCACGCCTGCACCGATGCGCTTTCCTGGCCAAGTGAGCTCGTCCTGTCATTCAACCTTTCGCCGATCCAGCTGAGCGATCGGTTGCTGGGGCTGCGAATTCTCAAGATATTGGGTGATGTCGGTCTGCCGGCGCACAGGGTCGAGCTTGAGGTGACGGAGAGCGCCATCATCCAAGACGCCGTCACTGCACGAATCGTCCTCGACGATCTGGTGAACGCTGGGGTCAGGATTGCTCTCGACGATTTTGGAACAGGCTATTCCAGCCTCTCACAACTCTCCAACTACCGGTTCGACAAGATCAAGATCGACAGGAGTTTCGTCTCTTCATTCGAAACCAATGACAAGCAGGACAAGGTGATCAAGGCCATCATCGCTCTGGGCGTCGGACTTGGCGTGACGATAACCGCCGAGGGTATCGAACAAGAGAGTCAACTTCAGCGGCTTCAGGATCTGGGTTGCGACATCGGCCAAGGATATCTGCTTGGTAGGCCAGCGCCGGCCGCGGAGCTTGCCACAGATCACATCAGCGCCAGAGTTTTGCAACGCCGTTGATGGGCCGCGGCGTGTCGGTTCTGATTCAGAGCCGACACGGGCTTAGGGTGACGGCGTGCCGGTGCAATCGTCCGGACTTTACTCCGACACAGGAGTAAAGGGATGACGCCCAAGAAACGCAGCCACTTGTTCTGTAACTTCGACCGGCGCGGAGTCTGGGAAAAAATGCCCGCCTGGTACAGCGCGAGCGTCGATGGTCGTGCAGCGATCCGCCCAGGTGGCTGGGAGATCATAGTGTTTGGCCATCGCGCCGGAGGCGCCGTAGAGGATCAGCGCAGGCGCCGATATACGTCTCCCTTGCTCCGCCAGATCGTGGGCGAGATCGACGGCCAGCGCCGCACGGTAATCGTTGCAGCCGCCGGCAATCGCCTTGGCATCATGCCATGAAGCCCGGTAGGCCGCGAGCTGTTCGACGTCGAAATCCCGCAGGCCCGCCGCGCCCCATCCAAGCAGGCAGGTTTCGTAAAAGAGATCGGGATTGGCTTCGATCATTCGCTCCGGAAAGGGCGCGGGTTGAGCGAGGAAGAACCAGTGCCAGTAGCTTTGAGCGACCTCGCGGCGCAGGTCGCCCAGCATCACCGCCGTCGGCACGATGTCCATCAGAGTGACGCTGGCCACAGCCGCAGGATGGTCGAGAGCCAGCCTGTGCGCCACCCGGGCACCGCGGTCGTGACCCACGAGGTGAAACCGCTCATGTCCAAGCGTTTTCATCAAACCGAGCTGATCGGCTGCCATGGCGCGGAAGCTGTAATTGGTCAGATCAGCGCGAGCCGGTGGTTTGTCGGAGGCGCCATAGCCGCGCAAATCTGCACAGATCACCCGATAGCCAAGCGCGACCAGCTCTGGTGCGATCCGTGCCCAGAGTGCCTTGGTCTGCGGAAAGCCATGCAGCATCAGCAGCGGCTCCCCCGCACCCGCAGCGACATAAGCGATCTCCACGCCGTCGACGGCAATCCGGCCGCTTTCAAAACCCTCAAACATACTTCCCTCCCCGTTTCGCGACGATTGTGACGTCTCTACAGCGGGTTGGATGCCGTGAGGTGGCGTCTTACCTTGATGTAATCCTTACATTGGTTGACATTATTAATGATATACGTCATCAATAAGTCAAGCTATAATGACGCACGACATCATAGTTTGGGCATGGCCGTCGAAAGGGCTGCGAAGTGCGGATCACCAAGGAAAAAAAGCAGGAAAACTACGAGCGGATTATTACCATCGCTTCCGAACTGTTTCGCGAGCGCGGGTTCGATGGCGTGGCGGTGGCGGAACTGATGGAGCGTGCCGGGCTCACTCATGGCGGCTTCTACAACCACTTCCGATCCAAGGAGGAGCTGATCGCAGCGGCGACCGCCAGGGGTTTCGGCGAGACCGCGGAACGCTACGCAGGATATGATGCGCTTGCCGCCATCGAAGCCTATATCTCGCGGGAGCACCGGGATGCTCGCGGCCAGGGATGCTCCGCTGCGGCGCTGAGTTGCGAAGCAGYACGGCAGCCGGATGAGACGAGATCGGCTTTTGCTGCAGGAATCGAGAACCTCCTGAGCACATTCGAGGGCGACATGGCGCGAGATCACGCCTCTGGCGCCGGATCGCGTGCGCTGACGATCAGCCTCCTTGCTCAGGCCGTGGGCGCCATCGTCCTTTCAAGAGCCTGCCCGGACAATTCCTCCCTGGCGGATGAAATCCTGGATGCCTGCCGGGTCAACTGCCGTGACGCCATCGAAAATCACGCGCGCAAGCAATAGGGCCGCGCATGCGCGGCCCTATGCAATCAGGCGTCGACCGGCGCGGCCATGGCGGGATAGTCGGTGTAGCCCGCAGCACCTCCGCCATAGAGCGTCGCCATATCGAGATTGGCCAGCGGTGCACCGGCCTTCAGGCGTTCGACAAAATCCGGGTTGGCGATGAACGGCCTGCCGAAGGCAAACAAATCCGCCAGTCCCTGCTCCAGCCTGGTCGTTGCGAGTTCCAGATCGTAGCCGTTGTTGGCGATGTAAGTGTTCTTGAACCTGCGGCGAAGCGCCTCATAGTCGAAGGGTGCAACATCGCGCGGCCCGCCCGTCGCGCCTTCGACGACATGGAGGTAGGCAATGCCCATCTCGTCGAGCTGCTCGACGATGTAGTTGAACTGCGCCTGCGGGTCGGTTGCGGAGATCCCATTGGCCGGCGACACCGGCGAAATCCGAACGCCGGTTCGCTCCGCTCCAACTTCCTCGATGACCGCGGCCGTCACCTCCAGCGTCAGCCGGGCGCGGTTTTCGATCGACCCGCCATAGGCGTCGGTGCGGGTGTTCGCTCCATCCCTGGCGAACTGGTCGAGCAGGTAGCCGTTGGCGCCATGAACTTCGACACCATCGAAACCGGCGGCAATCGCATTGGCGGCGGCGCGACGGAAATCCGCGATAATGCCGGGGATCTCGCCCGGTTCGAGCGCCCGAGGTGCTGACACATCCACGAATGCGTTGTTCACAAACGTCTTGGTTTCGGCCCTGATGGCGGAAGGCGCCACCGGGTGCTGCCCATCCGGCTGCAGGTCGACATGCGATACCCGACCGACATGCCAGAGTTGCAGGAAGATGCGGCCGCCCTTGGCATGCACCGCGTCGGTCACCTTACGCCAGCCGTCGACCTGCGCCTCTGTGTAGATGCCGGGCGTGTCCTGGTAGCCTTGACCCTGCTGCGAAATCTGGGTCGCCTCCGAGATGATCAGGCCTGCCGAGGCCCGTTGCGCATAATATTCGGCAATGAGATCGCCCGGCACAAACCCGGCGCCCGCTCTGTTGCGCGTCAATGGCGCCATGACGATCCGGTTGGAGAGTGTGAGAGAGCCGAGGACGGAAGGCTCAAAGAGTGTGTTGCTGGTCATGTTTTACTTTCACCAAGGGTTAGAAATTATTCCTGACGTTCCCAGACCTGTGAGCGCCCGAGCAATGACACGCCAATGAAGCCGCGCACGGTCAGTTTCTTGCCTTCATCGGTCAGGTGGATTTTGCTGCTGTAGACTTTGCCATTGTCCGGATCGAGAATCTGGCCACCGGTATAGTCGTCGCCGTCCTTCTTCAGGCCGCTCAGGATGACCAAGCCCACGACCGGCGCGTCCTTGAGTGCGCCTTCGCATTTCGCGCAGGTCGGGCTTTCGTTCGCGGCGAGAAAGACTTTTTCGATCCTGCCCTGCAAGGCACCATTCGATTCCGTAATCCGGACCAAGGCCCTCGGTTTGCCGCTGACGTCATCGACATTCCGCCACAAGCCAACGGGCGAGGTGTTGTCAGCCCATGCCGCCGATGACATGAGCGCCGCAACGGCGGCGAGTGCGAAAACGGTGGACCGTCTCAATATATGCAATGCTGTCAGCTCCTTGAATTGCGTTGAACGCGTGTGTCGGCGGATAGGCGTAAAGACGGCTGTTCCGGGCGAAGGGTTTCGATGCCGCCAGCGTCGCAGAGGTCATGAAGAGTCGCTGAGATCTCTGCGGGTTCTAAAGCGCATCGCGATCTGTCAGATTCGCTTGTTGCGCTTTAGGTCTTTGTTTTTACGCATGTCGTTGTCGCAAAACCGCTGCACACTTTTGCGCGACATGCTTTAGTCGGCGACCGTGATGACCACCTTGCCCTTCGCGCGCCCGGTCTCGACATAGGCCAGCGCATCCCCGGTCTTCTCAAACGGGAACACCTTGTCGACGACCGGTCGGATCGCGCCCGATTCGATCAGCGCGGTGATTTGACCCAATTGCTGCCCTTCGGCGCGCATGAACAGGAACGAGTAGCGGATGCCAAGGCGCTTGGCCTTTTTCCGAACGCCTCGGCTCAGCAGGCGCAGCACCAGTTTCAGAAACAGATTCAGGCCGAGTTCCCCGGCGAATGCAGGATCGGGCGGACCGGAAATGGAAATGAGCTGGCCGCCCGGCTTCAGCACGCCCAGAGATTTTTCGAGCGTCTTTGGATCCTGACTGTTCAGAACGAGATCGCAACCCGACAAGACCTTCTCGAAATCCTGTGTCTTGTAGTCGATCACCACATCCGCCCCGAGGCTTCTGGCCAACTCGGCATTGCCAGCGCTCGTCGTCGTCGCAACGGTCGCGCCAAGATGCTTGGCGAGCTGAATGGCGAAAGTCCCGACCCCGCCGGAACCGGCCTGAATGAAGACCTTCTGGCCGGGTTTCACCTTGCCCACTTCGACCAGCGCCTGCCACGCAGTCAGCCCCACCAGCGGGATGGACGCCGCTTCCGTCATGCTGAGGTTGTTCGGCTTCAGCGCTACATCGGATTGATCAATGGCAATGAATTCTGCGAATGTGCCAATCCGATGGTCGCGTGGCCGAGCGTAGACCTCGTCGCCCACCTTGAAGCGCCGGACGCCTGGTCCAATTTTTACAACCGTTCCGGCAACGTCGTGCCCCAGGATAAAGGGTGGACGATAGGGAAGAATAAGCTTGAACTCTCCATCCCGGACCTTGGAGTCCAGGAGGTTTACGGCCGTGGCCTGGATCCGGACGAGGAGATCATTGTCCTGCAATTCCGGTTCAGGCAGGTTGGCCAGACGCAGAGCGCCCTTCTTCTTGTACTTATCAACGACGAATGCCTTCACGGGCCTCTCCAATTCGAATTTTATTGCGGCGTCAGGCGCCAAGGAAGGACAAGGCCTTCGGCACGAAATCGGCATAGTTCTGGAAAATCCCGCCATGCCCGGCGTCCTGGTAGATAACCAGCTCCGCCCCGGGGATGCGGCGGGCCAGATCGGCGCTGTTGACGGTCGGGACCATAATATCATTGTCGCCATTGGCGATCAGGACCGGGA
The DNA here is from genome assembly GCF_056399245.1 of Rhizobium sp. 01N447_2. NCBI lineage: Bacteria > Pseudomonadati > Pseudomonadota > Alphaproteobacteria > Hyphomicrobiales > Rhizobiaceae > Rhizobium > Rhizobium sp. 01N447_2. The sequence continues at coordinate 216,490 of NZ_JBFTQY010000002.1, read as the reverse complement.
CATTGATCCGGCCGAGATCCTGAGGCGCCTGCCGCCCCCAGGCTTTGATCGCCTTGAGTTGCCGCAGGAAGGCCCTTGGAGCAGGCCCCTTGTCCCTTCCCGCCTTCCGCTCTTTCAGCCGATCCAGAAAGGCTTTCGCGGCCCGGCGACCATTGGCAGTGGACGTGAAGAACAGATAGGTTTTTGGGTCGCGCAACGTCAGCAGACCTTTGATCATCAGCGGCCAGGACACTGCTCCGACCTTCTCGATGCCTTTGCCGCCGGCCGGGCCTGTTCCGGTCAAAATGAGTTTGCGCACGAGATCGGGGGCCTTCAGTGTGATGTCCTGCGCGACAAATCCCCCGAGAGAAAACCCAAGCAGATCGACTTTTTTAAACCCAAGCGCCCGGATCAACGCGATCATGTCGCGCGCCATCTCGTCGATGGTCAAAGGAGCCTTACCGCCTGAGGCGCCGATACCCCTGTAATTGGTGGCGATTACGTGATGCCTGGTGGCAAGACCATCGACAATGCGGGGATCGAAATTGTCCAGCACCGCGCCCCAATGGTTGAGAAGAATGACCGGCACGCCACCCTGAAGGCCAAGGTCGCGATAGGCAAAAGGTGTTTCCCCAACATTGATCCAGAGATTGGGAGCCTCGGCATAACACGTGGCAGACCGAAGATATCTCACAGACGTGTTCATCGTTTACTCCATTATCCCACCCGAACCGGCAGGCTTGGGTCGGAGGGAAAGCAGCCAGCTTCGATTGTTCAACTTTTTAATGACAACTATCATCATAGTTGATTAATGATATTCATCATCAAAGTTGTCAAGCGGAATTTTTTAGCCGATTCAACCGCCATCTCCCTCAGGCTAGAACCCGCATTATTGCTGCCAGGAAGGGTGCGAACATCATCGGCGTCGAGATAATCTATTCTCACTTCAAACTTCGTCATGAGCCCGAGACGCTCTTCGGTACATGTCAGTCCCGCGCTCGCCGGGCATGCCCGAGCTCGACCAGGCGAGAATTTTCTCGGAAAATCATGGGAGGCCGTTGCGTTTGTATTCTTGATCGGTCATTCTAGAACAAGCGATAAAGAATCGGAGTGACGATGGGCCGAACGCGGGAATTCGACGAGGAGGCAGTGCTGAAGGGGGCGATGCAGATCTTTCGCAAGCACGGCTATCAAGGTGCGTCGATCCGGGACCTCGAGGAGGCAACGGGGCTCAAAGGCGGAAGCATCTATCACGCCTTCGGCGACAAGGCCGGCCTCTTCGACGCGGCGTTCGGACATTACCACCGGACGGTGCTGGAGGGACGCATCGAGCGGTTTGCGCCGCCCGGAAGCGGGCTTCAAGGGCTGCGCGAATTGTTCCTGTCGCTCCTGCATGAGCCCGACGATGGCGCCCTCGGCTGCCTGATCACCAATATGGCGGTGGAATTTGGCGGCGGCGTCAATCCGCATCCCCGTGTCGAGGCAGCGCTCGGCCTCCTTCGCACCACATTCCGCTTAAGGCTCACCGAGGCGCCGACCTTCGCTCGGGACGCCGATGGAGCCAAGGCGAACAGGACAGCCATCCGCCTTCTGGCCTTCTATCAGGGCCTCCTCGTGCTCATTCGCGGCGGCGAAGACAAGGCCGGCCTGCGGCAGGCGATAGAAGACGAATTCAATCAACTGGAGACACTGTTATGACACCTGAGGCCCTATGGGATCGATATGCGGCCATCTGGTCGCTGGATGCTGACGCTCGCGAGCCGGAAATGCTGGCTTGCCTCGCGGATGAGGTGACCTATTGCGACCCGAATGGAACGATCGCGGGGCGCGCCGGTCTCTCGGCTTATATGGCCGGCTTCAAGGAGAGCATGCCGGGAGGCCGGTTCAAGATATTGAGCGTCCTCCATCATAATGATCGCTCACTGGCGCGCTGGGCACTGCGCCACGAAGACGAGAGGGTCTTGCAGACCGGCACGAGCTTCGGGGTGATTTCCGATGGCCGGCTCGGTGCGATCACCGGCTTCTTCGATCCTCTGGCGGAGCAGCACCATGAGTAGCGAGGCGACACGCGGGCTGGCGCTCGACTTTGCGAGCCAGATCGCCCCAGCCGGCTGCATCGATATCAGGCGCTTCTTCGGCGGCTCCGCCCTGGTCCGAAACGGCGCGCAGTTCGGGTTCGTCATGAAGGGCACTTTGTATCTCCGCGTCGACGAAGCGATGCGCGCGGAGTTCGAGGCAGATGGCTGCGAACCGTTCAGCTATCGTGCCGCCGGCAGGGAGGTTACGGTTCGCCGCTACTACGCCGTTCCTGCACGTGTGATCGACGATCCCGCGCTGCTGCACAGCTACGCGGAGCGCGCATTGCACGCGACCCCCACGCCCAGCCACAGGCTCTCCGACACGATCCTGGCCGTCACTCCGTCCGGCTAGCGCATCGGTGAGAAAGAGGGGCCGACATCTGTCGGTCCCCCGCTCTTTTGAGGGCCGGAAGCAACATCTCCCGATTCAGGTGTTCAAGCCGCCATCCACCGTGAGGATGGTTCCGGTGATGTGCCTTGCAGCAGGGCTTGCGAGGAAAGCCACAGCGGCCGCCACATCTTCCGGCTTGCCGTAGCGGCCAAGTGGGATCAAGGCACGCTGGAAGTCGGCAAAGTCGCCGTCGGCGGGATTCATCTCGGTGTCGGTCGAACCCGGCTGGACGAGGTTTACGGTGATATCGCGAGATCCGAGTTCCCGCGCGAGGCCGCGGGTAAACGAATGGAGCGCGGATTTTGTCATGAAATAGACCGTGCCGGTGTCGCCGACGATGCGTTCGGCGCCGACCGAGCCGATCGTGATGACGCGGCCTCCTGCCTGCAGATAGGGAATGGCGGCCTGCGAAGCGAGCAAGGGCGATCGTACATTGACATCAAGCAGCGCATCGATCTGCTCGACGCTGACGTCGGCGATCGCGCCGTAAAGCGCGATTGCGGCATTGTTGACGAGAATGTCGAGACCGCCAAGTGCCTGGGCGGCCTCGTCGACCGAGCGCTTCACGGCCGCCGGATCGGCGCTGTCGGCCTGGATGGCAAGCGCTTTGCGGCCCTTGCCCTCGATCGCCCGGACGACCTCGGCGGCGCGATCGGCCGAACGCTCATAGGTGATGGCGACATCAGCGCCTTTGTCGGCAAGCGCCAATGCGATGGCGGCGCCAATGCCACGCGAGCCACCTGTGACGAGGGCACGCTTTCCAGCCAGTTCTGTCATGATCTTCTCTTTCTGTAGTGATCGACACATAAATAGCTAGGCACGTTGCGATGGGGTGTCAATGGGTTTATATAATGATCGATGCAGAAATCGGATGAGATGTCGAACCTCGATGAAACCCCTGCCCGCAGTCGCGGGCGGCCGCGGGCGTTCGATCGGGAAGCAGCCTTGGCGCAGGMGACCCGCCTGTTCTGGATCAAGGGCTTCGAGGCGACCTCGATCGCCGACCTCACCGAGGCGATGGGGATCGGATCGCCGAGCCTTTACGCGGCATTCGGCTCGAAGGAGGCGCTCTATGCCGAGGCGCTGCGCCACTATCGCGACAACAACGAGGCGCTCGTCTGGGCAGGCTTCTTTTCCGCGGGCGCAGCCCGTGAGGCGGTGAGGTCGTTTCTGATGGATTCAGYCGCTGCCTTGACCGGCTGTGTCGCGGATATTCCCCGCGGCTGCATGGTGGCGCTCTCTTCGGTCGGCAGCGAGGGCCATGTGGAACTCGGCGAACTGGTGCGCGCCGCCCGCGGCGTCACGCTCGACCGTCTGAAGGCGCGCCTGAACCAAGCGATATCAGAAGGCGAAATTCCAGTCTCGACCGACGTCCATGCGCTCGCTCGCTTCGTCCAGACCGTTCAAAATGGCATGTCGATCCTGGCCCGCGACGGAGCGACCCGCGGCGAACTGGAGGCAGTCGCCGAGCTGGCCATGCTGGGTTGGGATACTCGAACCGGGGATGCTGAGCGCAGGCGGCGCTGATCGCGTTTCGAATATTGTTACACGGATGCTCCTGTGTCACCTTTGGTCAGTCAGTCGCGGAAGCTTCGTAGGATCGCCGACGCGTGCCGCTGCCCCTCATCCGGCTGCCGCCACCTTTGCCTGGGTCGAGCCACGGGTCTCGACCCGTCCTTCGGACCCCCGCAAGCGGGGAGAAGGGGATATGCCGCGACCTTTCCGTTCCCCATTGGCCTCTTGCATGGCACGTCCCCTCTCCCCGTTTTTACGGGGAGAGGGTCAGGGTGAGGGGCAGCCATTCGCGCGAACCGTCCCGTCAGGACGACCCGGCGGGAAGCGGTTACGGGAAGGTCTTCGTGACCTCAATGGTTCCGACGATCGCCGCGTTGAACTGATCCATCTCCTCGGCAGGTATCCAATATTCGAGATGCGCCCGGCCACCCGCTTCCTGAACCGCATGGCCGTCGAGGTAATCCTTTCTCACGTCAAACTTCGTGACGAAGCCCGACCCGCTCCTGGGCACATTCCAGTCGCGCGCGATCTTGACCGCATAATCTTCCGACAGCACGGGATAGAAGATCGGCTGATCGGGCAAGCGCGGCGGAAATCCGCGCATGTCGAGATCGCGAATAAGCGCCAGTTCCTCAGGCCCGATCGGACGCCACAGGGTAATCGTTTCGATATCTTCGCTCATCTTCGTCTCTCTGCGGTAATCCGACAGTCTCTCAGCGAGCCTATCTTCGGGCGTCATTCAAAACCGGCGATCTTCAGAGACAGGCAAACCAATGCCGTGCTCCAGCGCGTGCTGCGCCCCTCATCCGGCTGCCGCCACCTTCTCCCCGTAAACGGGGCGAAGGGGATATGCCGCGCCCTCTCCGTTCCTCGCCAGCCTCTCGCGGGGCACGTCCCCTCGCTCCGTCTACGGGGAGAGGGTTAGGGTGAGGGGCAGTCATCAGCGCAAGCCGTCAGGAAACTGCTTCGCACTTCCGGCATCATATCCCGAACGTTCAAATCTCCCCAGCCGATGGCCCCCAGACATCCGTCAGCGCAAAACCGTTCGGATGCGGGTCAAAGGGGTCGAGCGCTACCTGGGTCAGGCCGAAGGTGAAGCCGCGGCCGGTGATGGTGGGGATGACGGCGGGGCGGCCGGCCACCTCGGTCACTGCCTGGAGGCCGACTTCGAATTCGGAGCCGATGATCGATTTCGAGGTGAAGACGTCGCCGACCTTGGCCTTGCCGCGGGCATAGAGCGTCGCGAGATTGGCGGAGTTGCCGGTGCCGCAGGGCGAACGGTCGGCCCGGCCCGGCCACATGGTGGTGCAGGTGCGCACGGTGCCATCGGCTTCGGTGTCGCGGAACATGACATAGGCGACGCCCGAGATTGCCGGGATCTCGGGATGGACGACCTTGATGTCGCGGTTGATCAGCTCCTTGAGGATCATGCCGGCCTGGACAAGGCCGGCGGCATTGGCCTTCTCGATCGTCAGACCGATCTGGCCGACATCAACAAGCGCATAGAAGATGCCGCCATAGCAGATATCGGCCTTGATCTTTCCCCAATGCGGCGTGTCGATTGCGACATCGAGCTCATGCACGAAGGAGGGCACCATGGTCAGCCTGACCTTCTCGCAGCGCCCGTCGCGGCAGGTCGCCGTTGCCTTGACGAGGCCGGCGGCGGTTTCGAGCGTGACGATCGTCTCCGGCTCCTTCATCTCGACGATGCCGGATTCGAGAAGCGCCGTGGTGACGCAGATCGAGTTCGAGCCGGAACTCGCATGCGCCTGGTCGGGCTGCAGGATGATGAAGGCGGCGTCGGCCTCCGGGTGTCGTGCCGGCAGCAGCAGGTTGACCGAGCCGATGGGCGCGCCGCGCGGCTCCAGGCAAAGGAAGCGGCGCAGTTCGTCACCCTTCGGATCGGTGTTCAGCCAATGCAGCTGGGCGGCGATAGTATCGCCGGGGATCTTCGGCACGCCGCCGATCGCGACGCGGCCGATCTCGCCTTCGGCATGGACATCCAGCAGCTGGATCGTGCGCTTCCATCTCATATCGAAAACTCCAGATCAGACGTGACGGGTGACGCCGCCATCGACGCGAATATTCTGGCCGGTGATATAACCCGCGCCTTCGGAGAGCAGGAAGGCCGCGGTCTTGGCGATCTCCTCCACATGTCCGATGCGCTTCATCGGGACCTTCTCGGCGGTCTCCGGCTTGTGGTTGAGGCTATCGATATAACCGGGCAGGATGCAGTTCATGCGGATATTGTCGGCCGCATAACGATCGGAATAAAGCTTGGTGAAGGCGCCGGCGGCGGCGCGGTAGGTGCAGGAAACCGGGAAGACCAGCGAGGGCTCATAAGCCGCAAAAGTGGTGATGTTGACGAAGGCGCCCTTGCCCTGTTTCAGCATGACCGGCGTCACCAGGCGGGCCATGCGCACCAGCGACAGGATCATCATGTCGGAACCGAGCGTCCAGTTCTCGTCCGAAATATCGAGCAGGTCACCCTTCGGCGGATGGCCGCTCAGGTTGACGACGGCATCGATGCGGCCATAGGTCTTCATCGTCAGGTCGAAGATCGCCTTCAGATCCTCGGCCTTTTCGGCCACGCCGCGCGAGGCGACGCCGCCGAGTTCGGCCGCCAGCTTTTCACAGCTTTCGGACGGCGACATCAGCGCCAGCTGATAGCCCTGCGCCGAGAGCTCGCGGGCGATCGCCTCGCCCATGCCGCGGCCGCCGCCGGTGATCAGCGCTACGGGTTTGGTGGTTTCGGACATCGGGACCTCCTAATATCGGTCTATGCGGAACGGGGTCATGTCGAGGGATGGTTTGAGCCCGGTCACCATATCGGCGATCACCAGCGCTGTCGTCGCCGAAAAGGTCAGGCCGAGATGGCCGTGGCCGGTCGCATAGAAAACGCCAGGCATTTTCGACGAGGGCGAAATGATCGGGATCGTATCGGGCAGGGCCGGACGGTGCCCCATCCATTCCGTCGTCTCCTCGACCTTCAAGCCGGGCAGCGCGCGCTGGGCATGGCGCACCAGCACCCGCGGACGGCGGAAATCTGGCGCGGCGTCAAGGCCGGCGAGCTCGACATTGCCGCCGACACGAATGCCGCCCGCCGTCGGCGTCACCATGAAGGCGCGATGCGGCCAGATCACCGAATAGCGCATCGAGATGCCGGGCTTCATGATCTGCGTGTGATAGCCGCGCTCGGTTTCGAGCGGGATCGGCTCGCCGAGCTTTTCGGCAAGGAAGCGGGTGTGGACGCCGGCGGCAAGCACCACCGAACCCGCCTCGATACGCCTGCCATCCTCGAGGAGAACGACGGCGGTGCCATCGCCCCTGCGCTCGATATTCCGCACGGTGCCGGAGACGAAGGTCGTGCCCGCCGCCTTTGCGGCGTCGGTGAGTTTGACGACGAGCTTGTAGGGATCGCGGATCGACTTGTTGTCGGGGAGCAGCACGGCCTTGGCGATCGCCGGTGACAAAGTGGGTTCGTAATATTGGATGGCGCCGTTACTCAAGACTTCGAAGTCGAGACCGTAGCGCTGCATCATGGCGAGATGGCCACGATCTGCGGCAAATTCCGCCTCGGTCTCGTAGATCGCGAGACAACCTTCCTCGGTCATCAACTCGGGCGCGCCGATCGCCTCGAGCATCTCTTTGAAATCGCCGAGCGCCCGGTTCGACAGGCGCATGCCGGCATCCTCGATCTCTCTAAGGCGCGAGGGCCGGCCGGCAGCGAGGAAGCGCAGGAACCAGGGCAGCATCCTGGCGGCATAGGAGGGCCGCAGCCAGACCGGGCCTTCGGGATCGAGCAGCCAGCCGGGGATCTTCTTCCAGGTCGAGGGGCCGGAACCGGCGGCAAAATCAAGCGCAATGCTTGCCATATTGCCGAAAGAGGTGCCGCGGCCCGGCTCGCCCTTGTCGATCAGCGTCACATCAAGGCCGCGCCGCTGCAGCTCGAAAGCGATCGAGGCGCCGATCACGCCTGCGCCGACGACCGCCACACTCTTCTTCGTCTCATCCGCCATGCCATCAACCCATCGCACGGCAGACAGAAGTGCCGTCGTGAACCTGATATATCACATCAAGATGCGATGCCTAGAGAATTTCCGTTTTTTCCGAAACAAGGGAATTCTCTATCTCTTTGTTTTTTCGCAATTCCGAAACGCAAAACCGCTGTGCACTTTTGCTGGAATTGCTCTGTGGAATTTTTACTGGCTTTCCGGCAGGCCGGCGCCGACGCTGTCGCCGACCGAACCGACGGTGTTGTTCATCGACTGGCCGAGACGCTTCAGCTGGGCATCGTAGTTGCGCCGGGTGCGCGGATCGAAGATCGCAATCGGCGTGCTGACGGCGACGCTGACGGCACTTCCGGCGGTCTGGGCAGCGCCCATCGCCACGGCGCCGACGGCCTCGCCGAGGCCGACATTGGAATCGGTGATCGTCTGGCCGGCAATTAGCCGGTCGCCGATCAGCTTCACCACTTCGGGGCTTTCGGCGAATTTGCCGTGGTTCAGCCGATCGCCGCCCTTGAGCTTGGTGAGGTCGAGCACGGTGATGCCGGCCGCCTCGAGCTTGCTGCGATAGGGTTCGACGGAGGGATCGATCTGGCCGAGCCGGTCGACATTGCCGGAGATGCGCCGCGACAGCGCCAGAGCCCGGTCATCCTGCGAAACGAAGATGGTGAAGTGCGGCCTGTCCTTGCCGAGGCTGGCGAACTGGCGGCCGAAGACATCGACATCGAGATCCGGCGAGGCAAGGATGACATTGTTGATCTTCGGAGCGACGTGACCGTTGCGGATCGCCATCTGCCGCAGCGCTTCGACGGTGAGCCAGGTGCCCATCGAATGGGCCATGATGGTGACGTCGCTGACGGCGGGATTGGCGGCGGTGCGGGTCAGCAGCTCCTCCAGCGCGTCGCGGGAATAGTTGGTGCTTTCCTTGTCGTAATTATAATCGAAGATGCTGCCGCGCGACGGCCAGGTGAAGACGACGGGCGCGACATCGGCATGCGAATCGTGGACGATCTGCGCGAAGCGGTAGACGGCATCCTCATAACGATTGTTGAAGCCGTGGACGAAGACGAGTACGCGACGGCTCTTCGGCATATGGGACTTCAGCCAGGTCTCGCCGGCCCGCTCGCCTTCCAGGGGATCGACAGAAACGGTGACGAAATCGCGCAGCGGATCGGCCGGCAGGCGGCTTGGCCATTGCACCTGGCCGACCTTGCGATTGGCTTCCGGCGGGATCGAGACATCGAYGGCATTGACGGCGAGCCCGGTGCCGCGTTCGCCGGAGAAAAGCACGGCGGGATTATCGTCGGCAGCGCGCGTCGTGGCGACGAGTAGATCGACCTTCGACGTGCCGGGGGCCGCGGTGCCGGCCGCCTGCATGACACCGACCGGCCTGCCGCCGCAGCCGGAAAGCGCCATCATTGCTACCAGAAGACCTGTCAGGGCCGCGCGCGGGGCGCGTCTTTTGCCGATCATGACCAACTCCAATCGGTTCACGCACCGGACAGGCGGCGCCCGTTCAAATAGTCCGACGAGGCTTGCCGAGTCAAACCGCGGGAAATGAACAAGAGCGTTCCTGTGAAAACAGCTGCACGCTTTTGCTGGAAATGCTCCTGAAACTTTCGGCCGCCCCCGGCGTTCTTTTCCGATCAGATTCAATCGATGGATCACGGTCATGAAGTCGCTCGCGATCACATGCTTATCGACATTGATGCTGATGCCTTCGGTCGGCTTGACGGAGACGCTCGGCGAAGCCGATATCCGCCGCGACATCATCGGCAAGACGGTCTACCTCTCCATACCGCTCGGCGGTGAACTGCCGCTGATCTTCCGCTCCTCCGGCACGGTCGACGGCAACGGTCACGCAATCGGTCTTGGCCGCTATGTCAAGCCAAGCGATACCGGCCAATGGTGGATCGACGCCAACCGCCTCTGCCAGAAATTCCAGAGCTGGAACAAGGGCAAGCCGATGTGCTTCGAACTCGAACGCGCCGGCGCCAACACGATTAAATGGACCCGCGACAATGGCAGGACCGGTGTTGCCCGGATCGGCAATTGATCGATTTGACTTAAGGGAAATGAGACTTGCAGGGAAAGAAAAAAGCCCGACGCGGGAGGAGGTGCGCCGGGCTCTTGATCCTGACTGACAACTGGGAGGAGGAGTGTTGTCAGTCCGATGTAAGAGCGCTGGGAGGAGGAGTGCGCTGCTTACGAAGATAGTAATAGCCAATTCTCTTGATTCGGAATAGCGAAAATACCGCAATGCAGCAATGCACTGCATGCAAGGCTTGCCCTCAAAATAACAGGTCGCCGCCTCATTTTGCAGCATGTTTGACCGGATGGTCAAAATTATGCCGAAAATTGCGGCCCTCTCGGATCGCCAATGGGCTGGCCCCCTCATCCGCCTGCCGGCACGCCGCCGGGTCGAACCACAGATCTCGACCCGTCCTTCGGCCGCGTAAACGGAGCGAAGGGACATACCGCAACATCTCGACTCCCTCTTCTCCCCAGCGAGGAGAAGGTGCCCGTAGGGCGGATGAGGGGCCGGCGAAGCCGGTCTTTCCTACAACGCGTGGCGGGATAGGAATGATGAGGGGGGTGATGCCGTGTGGCCCCCTCATCCGCCTGCCGGCACCTTCTCCCCGAGGGGAGAAGAGGACATGCCGCGACCTCTCCGTGCCCCGCCTCGTCAAGCAGCCTTGAAGACCTTCCTGCCTTCGCCGTCGAGGGCGGAGAATTCCTCGTTCGAGAGGGTGATGTCGACGGCTGCGACATTTTCCTCGAGATGCTTGACCTTGGAGGTGCCGGGGATCGGCAGCATGACCGGGCTGCGCTTCAGCACCCAGGCGAGCGCGATCTGGCTTGGCGCGGCATTGTGATTTTTGGCGATCGTATCGAGCAGCGAGCCGGGCTTGGCGAGATCGCCGGCGGCGAGCGGATACCACGGGATGAAGCCGATATTGTGCTTGGCGCAATAGTCGAGCACGTCCTCGCTGGTGCGATCGACGAGATTGTAGCGGTTCTGGACGGTCGCGACCTTGAAATGCTTCGAAGCCGCCTCGATGTCGGCAACGGACACTTCGCTCAGACCTGCATGGCGGATGAGGCCGCTGTCGAGCAGCGATTTGATCGCATCGAATTGCTCCTTGGCCGGCACCTTCGGGTCGATCCTATGCAACTGCCAGAGATCGATCTGCTCGACGCCGAGATTGCGCAGGCTCTTATGCACTTGCTGGATCAGATATTCCGGACGTCCCACAGGCAGCCAGATATCGGGACCGTGGCGGGTCAGGCCGCCCTTGGTGGCGATGACCGACTTGCCGCCATAGGGATGCAGCGCTTCMTTGATCAGCCATTCCGAGACATCGGGGCCGTAGGAATCGGCCGTATCGATGAAGTTGACGCCGAGTTCCGGCAAGCGCTTCAGCGTGCGGATGGATTCGGCATGATCGGCGGGCTCGCCCCAGATGCCCTTGCCGGTGACGCGCATGGCGCCGAAACCGAGGCGGTTGATCTCGATATCGCCGCCGATCTTGAAGGTGCCTGACTTCGCTGCGTTGTAACTGGACATGGTCTTTCCTCTCTTATCAATCAATCATTGAAATCGGTGGAACGGTCGGAGGCGGTTCAACAGCCGCGGCATGGATGCCGAAGCTTTCGGAGATACCTTCGAACGCGAATGTCTGCCCTGATCGAAAGCGATGCCCGCCATGGTGATGATCCGCCCCTCGCGGGGATCAGCAGAATGTGGCTGCTGCGACGCTTGCACATATAGGACGGCCCAGTTCCGATGAAAGGGCCCTGATGACAGGGATGAGCGGAAACATCGACATCGAACCGACGCCTCGGGAGAGTGCACTGATCCTCAGGCGGCCTGCGTCACAGCCTGGTCTTTGCCTCGTCGCCGAATTCCGCCAGCATCTTCCAGAGGTCGGCGAAAATCTCCCGGGCGAAATCCTCAAGCGAGGCGCCCGGCGGGCGCTGCTGCCAGAGTTCGCCGCCGACGCGCAGCGCGCCGATGACGATCGCCGCAAGGAGGCGCATGCGCGAGCGCTGCTCTGGATCATTTCCCTTGCGCAGAAGCAGCGCCTCGGCGAGCTTCTGTTCGAGCCTGGCGTATTTCAGCTGATCGCGGGCCTTCAGCGCCGGCGTGCGATGGATGAGTTCACCAAGCGCCAGGCCAGGCTCCTCGACGGAGGCGATGACGGTTGCGGTGATCGCCACCTCGACCGCCGCGACCGAGGATTCTGCCGCCGGCCTTGCCGCGACCGCCGCCATCAGGCGATCGGCGAAGGCATCCTGCCAGGCGAAAACCACCTCTTCCTTGGAGGGGAAATAATCGAAGAAACTGCGCTTGGAGACATCGGCCGCCTCGGTAATGTCCTCGATCGTCGTGGCATCGAAGCCGCGTTGCAGAAAGAGGGTCATGGCCGCCTGCTCGATGCGCTCGCGCGTCTGCCGCCGCTTGCGTTCCCGCCTGCCTTCGGTCGTCTCCGTCCGCTTGTTTTCAGCCATTCCGGCCCGGCATCATCGTTCAGCCGCCGGTTTCGTTGGAAAAGGCGGCGACGTCGTCGATGTCAGTCTCGCTCTCGCGATAGCCGATGCGCTCGCGCGAYAGTTCCAGCGGTTTGCTGCGCGAAATCCGGTAGACAGACGCCGGCGGCAGGTTGCGCACCGTCCCGCCGATGCGCACCGCCTTCAGGTCGAGACGGTCGAGGATCGGCCGCGGCACCGGGCAGCGGGGACCATAGGTAAACTGATAGACGGCCCCGCCCGGCCGCATATAGGCGAAGGCGCCGGCCATGATCGAGGCGATCTTGCGGGGCGGCATGGAGAGCAGCGGCAGGCCGCTGACAACAGCGCCGACCGGCTCGCCTTCGAAAATATCGGCATGGGCGAGATGGGCGGCATCCATCTGCAATACACGCGCCGTGGGGAAACGCGCCTGCAGCGAGGTGATGAACTCCGGGCCATACTCGATCAGGGTCAGATCGGCTTCGCTCACCCCGCGCGCCAGCAGCGCCCGGGTAAAGACGCCGGTTCCCGGGCCGAGCTCGATGATCGGACCGTCGAGTGCGGCAATTTCACTGGTCATGATCCTGGCAAGCGAATCCCCCGACGGCGCGATGGCCGCCACCCGAAGCGGATTGCTGATCCAGGAGCGGAAAAAATGCAGGAAATCGGCGCGTGCGGACTTTGCAGTCATGATTATCCCACCTGTCTGAAATTCGATTGATTACGAAATGCGACCATCGCGGCGAGCATGGCAATTCCAAGGCAGAGGCGTCAATCGCTCTTGGCTGCGGCTTTTCGCAACACCACTGTCAACAGTTTGCCTGATTCTGTACTTATTGCATTTTTGCATTCGATGCAACATCGTACGAACGACAGTTGGGAAAGGACATGTCGTATCCGGCTGACAAGGCCGAGGATGGCGCCGAGGGAAGAGCGGGGTTTGCCAACACACTGAGGGCGGCTCGGAGGCCGCCCTTCAGCTCAGACGGGGTCGCTCGCGATGGGAACGGCCGAGCGCCTCGTCAGTAATTGCAGCTGGAGCTGCTGGTCGGGTTGAAGCCGAGCTTGCAATCCATGTTGAGCGGCTTCTTCGGGTTCATCATATAATGTGTCGAACCCGAGGTTTCCGAGGCGCGATCGCCGATCGAACCGGTCGTGCGCCGGTCGTGCTGCACCGTGGTTTCTTGTTGGGCAACCGGACGCGTGGCTGCACCCTGCTCCGTTGCACTCGACTGGAGGGGAGCTGCCGTGGCCGAGAAGGCCGAGAGGCCGAGGATTGCGCCGAAGGCAGCGGCCACCAGGCCGTTCTTGAAAGTCGTGGTCATCATCGTCTCCTTGGGAAGATTCAGGGAATTTACGTCCCGGAGTTAGGAAGGCGATCTGTCACATACTACGATGTCAAATAAGAGGTCACGGATATGTGAGCGGCGGCCCGATCGAGAAAAAGGCGGCTCCTCGCCGCCTCCTTCATTTGCCGGCTCAATAGCCGTTATCACACGGCATGCTGCCGGGACCGATCGATCCGGAAAACGTAGGGTTGCACATTTCCGGAGCTGCCGGCCTGTTCACCGGCGGGCGGACGATGGAGCCCGTGGTGCCGGCCTCGACGCCGAAAGCGGCAAGCGGATACCAGTAGCCATCGGAGTGGCGGCGGGTGCCGGGGCGCTCGGTGCGGAAGCCCTGATAACCATGCCAAGACCCGGCATGTGGTTTATATTGCACCATTTTCACGTCCGAGACAGTTGGCGGGGAAACCGTCTGGACGGGTGCGGCTCGCGCGGGGACAATAGACGCGAGGGCGAGAAGGGCGCCGAGGGCGGCGGTGGAAGGGGTGAGACTGAGCATCTTCATGATAAACCCTCCTTACTGGATTTATCTCCGGGGAATGCGCTTCCCAACTGCGGAGTTCCGCCGCAGCACGCAACTTCCAAAACTCGTGATTGCAGGCGATCCGGCGTGACCAAATAGCCAAAAAACGTGAAAAGTCGCGATCAGAAAGAGGGCTCAAACGGCGTTTGTGAGGAAACGCGAATTCTCTGTTCTCAATTCGCGTATAATGTCCGGTAGCCCTGGCCGGAGAGGCAGGCGACATATTGGCGATGGGCGGCCGCGCGCGCTATCGTTTCGGCCTCAAGCTCATCGGCTTGAGCATATCCGGTCAGTTGGGCGCGCAGCTGATACTGCTTCCTCGCCTCGTCATACATGGCGTTGCCGTCGGTCATGCAAAGGCCGTGCGCGACAGCGGGCGGATTGACCGGCACGCCGACCGCCAGGAGCACGGGATCATTGGCATGGTCGATGCAGCCGGCAAGGCCCGTCATCATCGCCAGGGCAGCCAGAGCCCGAAAAATTCCCACCGACATGCATTCCTCCGGCTGAAGCGCCTCAAAGATCATCAGACCTGCGGATACATCAGGAAGGTTGCGCGAAACTAGGCTGACGGTTTGCCTGCCAATTCCGACCGGACGGCGCCGCGCCCTGGTGGACCCACGCCTTGTTCTATCGCTACGTTCTCAGACAGAAAAACGCCGGAAAGCCGGGTTATGCCCCATTTCGCGTCGAGCACGCCGCAGAGGCATCCCATTCGGAGATTGCCGGGACATTGAAGGAACTCGGCATGGATGTCGTCTTCGTCGGCGAGTATGTGTCGACACAGGTGCACGCGCTCAAGGACCGAATTCCCCCACTTTATTGGCTCTATGAAGCTTTCGGCCTTCTGCTTCGCACGGTTTCGGCCGGAAAGATCGGGGGGCGGGAGACGGAGTTCCTGATCGTGGCAAAGTGCCTTCGTTAGGGACACCCCACCAAGATCTATATAGCACTTCGGAATCCCGAAATTGGTTGGGGCATTGAATTCATTCAACGTTTCTTCAGCTGCACAGCTCACGAAGCGCGGCGGATTTCGGAATCCCGAAGCGGGGGGATTTCGGGATTCCGAAGTGGGATTTTTTTCTTCCGGCCGACGCGCCCGCGTTTGTCGGCAGCAATCTTGCGGTCGGTCTCGGACCATTTCCGGCACCTTTCCGCCGTGCATCGCTTCCACTCGTCGGTGGGTGGCGTGCCTTCATGGTCACCGACAAAAGTCAGCGTGAACCGGTTGGGATGCGCGACACCGCTGCCTGCCCGGCCGCGGCGAACTTTTATCAGCCCCTTATATTCGAGCTCGTCGATCGCATCGGCCACATATTCGCCGGTCACGCCGTAGGACACGAACTGAGGATGGGTCACGATCAGCTTGCCGTTTTCCAGGGCGGCGTGCGACGTGTGCTCGATGACGATGCGGAAGAAGGCGCGGCAGGCGTTCGCACTCAATGTCGTGAAGGCCGCAGATTCCAGCAACTGAATGGTGAACCATTGCCAGCGAAGGCTACCGTCATCCGCCGCGCCCGGCGGAGCAGTATGCTTGCGCACCATCGCCCGCGTCTTTCCCTGACTGGTTCGGCTTTTGTCGCGAGGGTTGAATTCCGCCATCAGCCCCTCGCCCGTGTTGTCGATCGATATCCGCCCGCCCGCCGGAGCCTGTTGCGGGAACTCCGTTCATGCAGCGCGTGACGGCCGGAGCTCGTCCGCATCATCACCTCATCTCGGAGAAAAAATTTGCTCAACATCTAACAGTCCGTGGTTGCAATGGCGGCAAACCTAGCGCAAGAACGATCCATGAACTAGGAAAATATTCTTAGTTATGATCTTCTATTATCCAGTCCCTTCTGCTAGGATCCCTGCAATGAATCTCAGGGGTAGAAGCGCGATGCGAATAAGCGGTATGGGGGAGAAGAGCGTGGTCGTTTGCATCCGGCGATTGCCGGCATTGGTTTCGATCTTGCTGGCAAGCGCCGTCCAAGCCTTTCCCTGCGATCAGCCGATCATGATATCCAATTGGTCGCTCTGTGCGATCGCCAATGAGGGCGGCGCCGCTGATTGGAAAGCTGTGCCTGCGTGGACTCGTCAGAAAGCCATAAGCACGTATTTCGGAAACGAGCCGCGGCTCTTAGCAAACCACGGACTTTGCAACGCCAAGTTCCAACGCGTCGTGCTCTGCCTGCCAGGATAGGAAATGGGCGACCCGGATGAGTGCTCATATCTGATTTGCAGTGGCTATTACTCATCTTCGTTCGGGAAGAAAGAAAGGGAAGACGATTTGAGAGACCACCCGACCGCTCAATAGTTTTTCGCTTCGCTGTCTTGGGGCAGAGATTGGAGCGGCCGACGAGAAGTGCTTATCCTTGATCTCCCGATCTCGATCTTGAAAACCTGAAGCAGTTTCGCGCAAAACGATTATCGCAGCGTCGGCACTACCCATGCTCGCGGCCGGCGGCCGGACGGCGCGCCACAACCTTCAATGTTCGGAGGCCCTGCCCGCATGACATCACCGCACTGGAAGAGATTTGCCTGGTTTTGCCTGTGCCTCACACTCTCCCATCCGGCATGGTCCGCCGGCGGCATCGATATCCCGGGCTACGCGCCGGCGCCGGGCGTCGAGCGCAGCTACCGCGTTCAAAAAGCGACCGAGACCGATATGTCGTTCTGGTTCGACAAGCCAGGCGCCTCGGCCATGACGATGCGCGGCGCGTTTCGCCAGCGTATGACGGTTCTGTCGCTGGATGAAGACGGCATGCGGGTCCGCTGGTCCCTCAGCGCCGACTTGCCGGAAGACATTGTGGGCCTTGCCGATAGCTATCAGATGAACCTGCTCTATCGCAATTCCCTCACGGCCTATGGCACCGCTGCGCTCGAACTCGAAACCGACCTGAACGGCAACCCGCGCGACCTCTCCGGTGTCGATCAGATCATGGCGCACATGCGGGAGATGGCGGCCAATGGACCGGGTGGAGTCCCCGCAGCCGGCGCCTCTGCGGCGCGGGAAAGCGGGCTCTATGACATCATTGCCAAGCTGGAGGCAAACCCTCTTCAGATTGTCGCCGCCTTGGTGCCGGAGGCGCAACTGCTCGCCACAGGGCTATCCTATCAAGCAGAGACCATGGAGATTGGTCAGGCCTCGGCGACCTCGCGAGACGAAGATTATGGCGGCGTCAGTGTTCCGGTGACATCGACCTGGACTCTGAAATCCACCGACGCAACCGCACGCACCGCAACCCTTTCGCTGTCGGAGGAAGCCGACGCCGCAGCGTTCAGCCAGTCGCAGCAGCCGGCGATCGCAAATTTGATGACGGGCTTTGCCGAGCGGGCAAAGAGCCTCACTGCCGATCAGCTGGCTTCCGTCAAACGCGCCAGCAAGAGCCGAAGCGTCGAACTCRTGGTGTCCCTGAACGATGGTTCGACGCTCGAAGCGTCGGAGATCGTAACCGTTGAGGCAGGAGGGACGACGTTGCGCACATACACCCATATCCAACGTGAGGATATGCCGGCCAGCTTGCCGCTTCCCGCCGTGCTGACGGCAAAAGACTTGCAGACGCCCGTTTTGCATATCGAGCCGCTGCCATCGGCCAAGGCCGGGCCGGGCATCCTGGATGAGCTTTCGACACCGCCTGCCCCGCCAACGGCATCGCAGGATACGACCGTTGCGACGGACGATGACAGGGCCAAGGAGATCGCGCCCGTCTCGCTTGAGGTGAAGAGTGCGGAGGTAAGCCTGTCTCCCGTGTCCTACGACCACGGGCTGAATATCATGCTCACCCCGGAAAGCGCCGCCGAATTCCGCGATTTCACCCAGGCGGTATTGGGACGACAAACGCAGATGCTGATCAACGACAAGGTCGTCGTGGAACCCTGGATGAGGGAGCCGATCATGGATGGTCGCATCGTTCTGGCGGGAACGGATAGGAAAGATCTGGAAGCGCTGGCGGAACAGTTGAAGGTTCCCGGGGTCAAGATTCTCGTCCGGTTACGCCCATAAGGGCGCCAGCTGTGTAGGCGGACTTCAATCCTTCGCTTCAGGGATCAGACGTATCAGAGTTCCGTCACTCGCCGCGGCACTGATTGCCGTTGCGATCTGCCGGAGCGGTCCACGCGCGACGAGCGTCTCTGGCGGAGGAGGTTTTCCGGGACCCGGATCGATAAAGGCTGAGCACTCATGATCCGAGTCGAGCATTGCCATGAACGATGTCGTAACAATCGTTTCGCCGCAGGCGGCGCATCGGAGAATGTAGGAACCGCCGTGGACGATCGATTCTGTTTTGTCCAATCCGCAGGACGGGCAGGCCAACATATTGGTCATTGCTTCACTCGAGCATGAGCACGCACGCGGCTCTAGGAGGCAGCGGCCAGAACGATGGCGATCGCGAGCAGCAAGGGACCCATCCACTTGAAATGGCGAACCAACGGCGGCCGGCTGGCCGGCTTGCCTGGATATGGCAGATAACCAAAGCCCACGGACGTCATCCAGAGGCCGGCGCAAAACATGATGATTTCATCGATATAGGCTGCGATCATGACTTTCCTGCCTTCGGATCGGCGCTGCGATATCTCGGTTTCCGCTAAAGCGCGTCGCGATCTTTCAGATTCGCTTGACGCGCTTTAGGTCTTTGGTTTGCGCATGTCGTGGTCGCAAAACCGCTGCACAGTTTTGCGCAACATGCTTTAGCGAAGCCGCTCATCATACAAATCAGCAAGGCCCAGACGGAACAGATCGGGATAGATACCCAACCATAGAAACAAACCCTGGCGTCGTGTCCCGAAGCGCTTGTGCCCTTTCATCATTCGAAAAGCCACATCGCGTTTCGCAAACAGGTGGCCGCTATCGGCTGCCTCCAACAGAATGTCGTCGGCTTCGCCGGCATGCTTCGCCAAATGGGGATGCGCCTCGATCGTCCTGTATTGCCAATAGAGCGACGATATCGGGCGATGGCGGTCTTTCCGGAACCATTCCAGCGCAAGTTCGGGGCGTCCCGCTTCGAAATGGCTGAGCCCAAGAGGATGTGCGGCGGAGTCGTCTCCGCCGTCATGGGCCAGCTGGTAGTGGTGAAGCGATCGATCTCTATCCTTTCGAACAGCGTGGCCATACCAATACATCCAACCAAGCACTCCATGAGCCCAGGCAGATCCGGCATTTGCGCCCTCCTCCAGCAGAGGCAAGGCTTCCTGATAACGCTTCTGTTTGTACAATTGCTGGGCTATCTCCTCATTGGACGCAGTCATGCCAGCATTGCTCCGATCAGCTGGACAGCCTCTCTGACGTCCGGGCCGTGACGCATGTCGAGCCGATCCACCAGCCTCCGCCCCAATTTCTGCCACCGGTCGATATGGGTGTCATAGCCAGTTCCCGAAACCAGCCACGATCCACTTGCGCCCACGCCGATGGATTTGCGGCGCCTGGCTGCCTCCTCGGTGACCATGATCCACTCGCAGAGACCGAGAAGTGCTGCGTCGTTCCATTGGTGCCGGCGGCCGAGCGCGAACCACAGCATGGCCAGTCCGAAGAAGGGGATTTCTCCCGCTTCATGTTCGGGCAGGCGCGGAATAAGCCAGGACAACAGCGACAGAACCTCATCCTCGACGTCCAACCCGAGCGCTTCCAGGCTGCCGACCAAGCTTATGAGTGTCTGGTTGCTGCCATAAGAGGCACCCGCGTTGCGCGGATCGCCATAGGAGACGAGGAGAACTGTGCAAGCGAACGCGCATTGCCTGGATAGTCTCGCCGCCATACCGGGATCCTGTTGTTCGGGTTCAGACCAGCGGGTCAGTTCCAGAACCTCGCGGGGATGCCATTTCAATGGCGAGGGCAATTCGCACAGCCGGACGATGTCAACGAGCCCGGCCAGATGTTCATCGGTGTCGTTGCCGTAGTCAGCGCGCGCGATGCTCCGCAGATCGTCTTCATCCAGCAGGTTAGCCGTGGCCTTGAGAAGAGACTTTGGATTGTTTGGTGAAATCGATGGAGCATTGCTTGCGATGCCCTGAAATTCGGCGATTTGCGCCTGGGTGAGTGACGTCATTTAAATTTCCGTCTCCGCGAAAACTGTCCAGACTCTGATCCGGACGCGTCGGATTGGTCCCATTCGCCATCGACCGCCACCCCCGCTAAACATTTGGCAGCCCTTCCGAAAATGTCGAGAGGCTAAACTTAAGGTAGCACTATTGCTTCGAATCCCCTAAGCATCCGGATGCATTGCAACGAATACCAACCCGCTACAGCATTCTCAGGACTATTCCATGCACAACGCTCAATCCATTCGTTACGCCGCCTTCTCCGCGTGCGTCGCTTTTGCGGCATTTCAGGCCGGACAGGTTCTGGCCGATTCGGCCAATGACAAGTTCTTTGACGCAGCCCTTTGCAAGCCACCCTATACGATGACATCGGCAATGAAGATCTATGATGTCGTGGAAGCTTTGGCCAAGCCGGACACGTCGTCTTTGGGTGCGGCGATCTACAAACTCCCGAACCAGATAGACCGCGACGGCTTTAAGTCGACCGAGGTTTTCTTTGCAAGCAACGCGGTTGGAATTTTGGTCGAAGGCGAACGCGCCGACGATCTGGCCGCAAAATACGGTTTGAAGGCGGAGACCTCGGACCTGCTCGGCACATCCACCAAGGGCTATTCGCGCGCGCTGCCGGCGGATCTGCAGCCCGAACCCGGAATGGCCGGCCCCGGAAAGGTCTCCATCGTTGCCCGCCAAGGTAATGCCTTGCCCGGCAAGACATTGCTGGCATGCGAATTCGTTCAGGAGTTCTAAGAGGCGTCGCATAAGCGCGCAAAACGGCGGCACGAAACCCTTTTCGAAATGCACATCCCAGCAGTTCGCTGATCGAGAAAAGCATCTCGTTCATACCGCACTCGCCACACTGGATGAACCGCGTTATGTGAGCAGCCTACAGAAAGCACGCAGCGGAGATCCTGAGATCATGCAAACCATTTGGAAGAAGCCGGTAACGCTCGCTCTTGAAGGCCCGGATCAGTGGGTGGTGATCCAGACGACCCAGGCCGCAACGTGGGCGCTGGTTGAGGACTGGCCGACCGAAGAGGGCCCCGCCTTGGATAGGGCCTGTGCGGTTTGCGCGGATGTGATGTCGGGAAAACGGAACCGGGAAGAGGCGCGACAGGCGTTCATCGACGCTGCAATCGAAGCCGGAATCCCGATCAAGGAATGAGGCCAGGGGCTTTGGCACATGATGCCGCCCGTGCGCACCCGGTCATACCGTGAGCCTGCGGCTCTGGGCTAAGTAATTGGGAAGAATGGCGCACCCGAAGAGATTCGAACTCCTGACCCCCAGATTCGTAGTCTGGTGCTCTATCCAGCTGAGCTACGGGTGCGTGCAAAATGCGGCGGTGCCGCTTGCGTGGCGATCCTCTAAAACGTCCTTCGGGACAATGCAAGAGCATTTCTGAAAAAATCGCGTCTTTGTCTGCCAGCAGCCGCGCCTTGCGAAACCCCGTCACTTTTCAATGTGCGTCCGGCTGCGGTAATCCTCCAGCGAAACCGGGCGATCGGGGATCTCGATGCGGAACTGCGTGCCGACCGTCGGTTTTTCCACCAGGGCGATGGTGCCGCCATGGGCGAGCACCAGCTCGCGGGCGATGGTAAGGCCTAGGCCGGTGCCGCCGGAACGGGCGGAGCCGCGGAAGGCGGCAAAGAGGTTCTGGCGCGCCTTCAGCGGCATGCCGGGGCCGGTATCATCCACCGTGATGCTGACGACGCTGCCGACGCGCTGGGCGGCGACGGTGATGCGCCTCAAGGCGCCRGGCGCGCCCTCGCTCGGCGCGGTCAGTGCCTGCAGCGCGTTGCGGCAGAGATTGTGGATGACCCGGAAAAGCTGTTCGCCATCGGCATCGACCTTGAGATCGGCGCCGATCTGCTCGACGAATTCGATGCCGCTTTGCGGATCGATCGCCAGTATATCCTTGACCTCCTGGGTGAGCTCCAGAAGCAGGATATGGCGACGGCGCGGTGCGGATTCGCTCGCCTTGCCGTAGGACAGCACCTCGGTGGTATAACCGACGGCGCGGTCGATGGTGCGCAGCAGCTTCGGAGCGAAGCTCTTGACCATCGGATCATCGACGTCGACCAGCCGGTCCGACATCAGCTGCGCGGAGGCCAGGATATTGCGCATGTCGTGATTGATCTTGGAAACGGCGAGGCCCAGAGCGGCAAGGTTCTTCTGCTGCTTCAGCGTCTTTTGCAGCTCCATCTGCATTGAGGTGAGGTTGCGGCCGGCGACCGCCAGTTCGTCGCGGCCGCCATCGCCGATATAAATATGGGCCGGGTTGTCAGGATCGGAGGAGAATTGCTGCATGCTGCCGGTCAGCCGGCGGATCGGGCCGATGAGGATGCGGTTGATCGCAAAGAAGATCAGCGTCGCCGTGAACAGCGAGATCAGCACCGACAGCAACAGGACATTGCGGGAATAGACGAACATCGCCCTGCGCAACTGCCGGTCCTTCATCACCACCTCGACGCCGGTGTTGGTGTCGCCGACGGGACCATAGACGCGGATCATCCTGCCGCCGCCGAAGACCAGCGTGTCGAGCGCATCGCGGATCGCCGTTACCGGCGGCACGTCGGTCAGATCGTAGGATTCGTCGACGGAGGTCGGCATATCGGTCGTCGCCAGCAGCCGCGAGGTGCCGTCCTTGCGCAGCACGATCGCCTTGGTGCCGGTCGCCTCCAGCGTCTCCTTCTGCAGCGCGCGGGGCAGCTCGACCGGCTGCAGCCCATCGATGACGATGGCGGCGGCGGCGGCCGTATTCAGCCGATCCTCCAGCCACCGTATGCGCATGCTGGCGACCGAGGGAAAGAAGATCAGGATTTCGGCGAGCATGATAAAGAAGACGGTGAGCCAGAGCAGCTTGCCGGAAATGCCGCCGAACAGGCCGGCAGACGGGCACGGCGCCCTTGCGGCCTCGCCGGCCGCCGGGTCTTCCGCCGAAGGATTATCGCCCTGGTCTCTTGTCGGCATTGTCGTCTCGCCCGATCGGCAGCACGTCAGCCGCCCTTACCGTTGAGCTCCATATTAGACCAATACGCTCCGCTTTCAAATCTTTGCGAGCAGCGTCATGTCGCCACAAGAAAACGCCGCCCGGAGGCGGCGTTAAAATGGCGCGTGGTCAGTAAAGCTTAGAACTCTTCCCAGCTCTGCTCGGCTGCGGCCGCATTACCGCCGAAGGCGCGGGCGACCTTGGCGATCGCACGGCGGGCGGGCGAGGCAACCGGTCTTTGCGGCTCGTTGCGGACGAGCGCCACGGGTGCCGGCGCATCATCGGACAATTTGAAGCGGGCGATGAGGCGCACTAGTCCACCGGCTTCGGCCGAGAGCCTGTGCGTGGCGGCAGAGGTCTCTTCCACCATCGCAGCGTTCTGCTGTGTCACCTGGTCCATCTGATTGACGGCGGTATTGACTTCCTTGAGGCCGGTCGACTGTTCGGTCGCAGCCGTCGCGATCGAATGGATATGGTCGTTGATGGCGATAACGCGGGTGCCGATTTCGGCCAACGCCTCKCCGGTCGCCTGGACCAGCTTGACGCCAACCTGCACCTCGTTGCCCGACTTGGTGATCAGCGCCTTGATGTCCTTGGCAGCCGTTGCCGAACGCTGGGCGAGTTCGCGCACTTCCTGCGCCACCACCGCGAAGCCCTTTCCGGCATCGCCGGCGCGTGCCGCCTCGACACCGGCATTCAGCGCCAGCAAGTTGGTCTGGAAGGCGATCTCATCGATGACGTTGATGATCTGGCTGATTTCGCGCGAGGCCTGCTCGATGCGGCCCATGGCCTCGACGGCATTGCGCACGACGACGCCGGAGCGGCCGGCATTCTCCTTGGCTTCGGACACCATGATGGTGGCTTCATGGGCCCGCTCGGTGGAATTCTGGACGACGGCGGTGATCTCGTCGAGGGCTGCCGAAGTCTGTTCGAGGGCGGCCGCCTGCTGCTCGGTGCGCTTCGACAGGTCATCGCTGGCATTGCGCAGCTCGGCGGTGTTGCCGTTCATCGCTTCCGTCGTCTCACGCACTTCGCGCATCGTCGCCTGCAGGGTGACGAAGGTATTGTTGACGTTCTGCTGCAGCTCGGCGAAGGCTCCCTGGAAGTTGCCGCTCATCGTCTGGGTGAGGTCGCCTTCGGCAAGGCTTGCGACGACGCGGCGGGTCTCACCGATGCCGGCATCGACGCTCGACAGCAGCGTGTTGATGTTGCCGGCGAACTGGTTGAGGTTGTCGTCCTCGTAGTCCTTGCTGATGCGGTGGCCGAAATCGCCGGCCGCAGCCGCAGCCACGACGACTGACATGCTCGACTGCAGGTCGTCGCTCTTGGCACGCATCGCCGCTTCCTGGGCGTTCAGGCGCTTGACGGCAAGGCCGTTCGCCTTGAACACCGCAACCGCGGCGGCCATTTCGCCGATTTCGTCCGGACGGCCGGCGAAGGGAACCTCGGCGTCGAAATTGCCGTCGGCGACTTCCTTGATCGCATGGGTGACGCGCTTGATCGGGCGGCTGAGATGGCTGGTGCCGATATAGAAGCCCATGCCGATGCCGACCGCGATGCCGATGCCGGTGATGCTGAGCACGAGCATCAGCACCCAGGAGCGGAAGCTCTCGATCTCGGCATTGACGGTTTCCAGTGCTGCCTTGTCGGTGGCGACGACGGCATCGATTTCCGCCTGGAACGCCTTGCGGTTGGCGCGGTTGGCGTCATTGTTGCCTTGTTGGCCGGCGGCTTCGGGGCCGACTTCCGTGCCGAGGCGGGCCGTTTCCGTGCGGAAGGTGCGGAATTCCGCGGCGCGGGCGACAAGCTTGGCAAAATCGGCCTTCTCGCTCTCGGGAACGAGCGGCGCCCAACCCGAGATGACCTTGTCGATCTCGTCGAGGTCGGCCATCAGGCCCTTGGCAAAGTTCGGCGTGTCCTTGATCGTTTTGGCGGCATAGATGCCGCGCGCCTCCATGACCACAGCCGTGACGAAACGGTTGAGGCGTTCGCCGGCATAGGCGCGGGCGGCGGCCTGCTCGTAAGCCGTCAGGTTGCGACTGTATTCGTGCATGGCGGACAATGCCGTTGCGCCGATCAGAAGTGCGACCGCGCCCATCACGCAAACCAGCAGATTAATTTTGCCCCGGATCTTCAATGCAATGCTCCTAGCTACGCCACTGCCTGGAAAGCAAATTCCCAGTCGATACGTTGAATATCGGCGAAATTTATTAAAGTTAGATTTCTAATATTTACGATTATGGCTTCGGAAATGATCCATGCCGAATGCGGCCGGAAGGCGTAACCGCCTGAAAACCGGGGCAATCGACCTGCCTCGGTGCAAAACTACAACCACTCAGGGCAGGCCTCATTTCTTAACACCAGAGTGCGAAATTACTTTCGAGGCCGGCAGCGCAGAGTGAAATTATCCGACATAATTGACTTTTACGGGCTTCATCCTTATAAGCCCGCGCACGTTCGGTCACTCAAGCCTTTCATGGCCCGCCCGTTCGAAAAACAACGCTCCTTGCATTATGCAAATTCAAGAAGGGCCGCACTCCGCGGTGTTTAAAATAAATGAAGCGTACCTACCAACCATCCAAGCTTGTTCGCAAGCGTCGCCACGGTTTCCGTGCGCGCATGTCCACGAAGGGTGGCCGCAAGGTCATCGCAGCCCGCCGCGCGCAGGGCCGCAATCGTCTGTCGGCGTAAGGCCGGGTTGCCCGGTAAGAGATGGCGGGCGAATTGACGACCAGTGAGAAGAAACACACTGTCGGGCGGCTGAAGAGCCGCCCGCAGTTTCTTGCCGCGCGCGAGGGCGAAAAACGCCGGGGCGGCCTCTTCCTTCTCGAAGTCCTCGACCGGAAGGAACCCGACAGCCAGGCACGCGTCGGTTTTACAGTCACCAAAAAACATGGCAACGCGGTCGAACGGAACCGCATGCGCCGCCGCCTGAAAGAGGCGGTGCGGCTTCATGCGGGGTTTGCAATGCAGCCCGGACACGACTATGTGGTTGTCGCGCGCAGGGACGTGCTTGACGCGTCCTTCCAGGAATTGGCCGCGGAACTGAAATCCCGCGTGGAAACCAGGCCGAAACACCGGCGCTCCGGAGACGGACGCCCCAGGAACGTATGATGGAAAACAACCGCAATTACTTCATTGCGATCGCTCTCTCGGTGCTGATCGTCCTCGGCTGGCAGTTTCTCTATATGAATCCGCGCATCGAGGCCCAGCGCAAGACGCAGGAAGCCCAGAAGGCGCAGCAGCAGACCGAGCAGGTGCAGCAGCCGGCAGCCGGCGGCGAGACGCCGGCCCAGCCGAGCGGTACGGCACCTTCCGGCCAGGCGGTCGCGACGGCGACGCTGGAGCAGGCGCTGGCAAAGACCCCGCGCGTCGTCATCGACACACCGGCACTTTCCGGCTCGATCAACCTTGCCGGCGCCCGCCTCGACGATCTGAAGCTCAAGGGCTATCACGAGACCGTCGACGACTCGAGCCCGACCATCACGCTGTTCAGCCCGGCCGAGACCAAGGACGGCTATTTCACCGAGCTCGGCTATATCGGCAGCGACGCGACGGGCGACGCTCCCGGCGCCTCGACGCTCTGGACCGCGCCTGAAGGCGCCAAGCTCACCGAAAAGACGCCGGTGACGCTGACCTATACCAACGACAAGGGCCTGACGTTCACCCGCACGATTTCCGTCGACGAACGCTACATGTTCACCGTCGCCGACAAGATCAGCAATGCCGGCCAGGCGCCTGCTTCGCTGTCTTCCTACGGCCGCGTGACGCGCTACAACAAGCCGACGACGCCCTCCGTCTACGTGCTGCATGAAGGCTTCATCGGCGTCATCGGCGATGACGGCCTGATCGAAACCAAATATAGCGCCGCCGAAAAGGAAGCCGTGATGCCGGCGAAATCCACCGGCGGCTGGCTTGGCATTACCGACAAATACTGGGCGGCGACGATCGTTCCGCCGCAAAGTGCCGCCTATGAGGCGCGCTTCTCCCACTTTGCCGATGGCCAGCCGCGCTATCAGGCCGATTACAAGGACGATGCCTTCACCGTCGCGCCGGGCCAATCGATCGAACTCAAGAACCTCGTCTTCGCCGGCGCCAAGGAAGTGCCTGTTATCGACGGCTATGAGGCCAGCTACTCGATCCCGAAGTTCGACCGGCTGATCGACTGGGGCTGGTTCTATTTCATCACCAAGCCGATGTTCAAGCTGATGGACTTCTTCTATCGCTTCTTCGGCAATTTCGGCGTGGCGATCCTGTGCACCACCATCGTCGTCAAGCTCCTGTTCTTCCCGCTCGCCAGCAAGCAGTACGCTTCGATGGCGAACATGAAGCGCATGCAGCCGAAGATGGAGGAGCTGAAGGCGAAATTCGCCGATGACCGCATGGGGCTGCAGCAGGCAACGATGCAGCTCTACAAGGAAGAAAAGATCAATCCGATCGCCGGCTGCTGGCCGGTGGCGCTGCAGATCCCGATCTTCTTCTCGCTCTACAAGGTGATCTACATCACCATCGAAATGCGGCACGCGCCGTTCTTCGGCTGGATCAAGGACCTTTCGGCGCCCGATCCGACGACGATCGTCAATCTGTTCGGCCTTTTGCCCTTCGAGGCGCCGACCATTCTGCATCTCGGCGTCTGGCCGCTGATCATGGGCGTCACCATGTTCCTGCAGATGCGCATGAACCCGACGCCGCCCGATCCGACGCAGGCGATGATCTTCACCTGGATGCCGCTGGTGTTCATGTTCATGCTGGCAAGCTTCCCGGCCGGCCTGGTCATCTACTGGGCCTGGAACAACACGCTCTCGGTGGCGCAGCAGTCGGTGATCATGAAGCGCCACGGCGTMAAGGTCGAACTCTTCGACAATCTGAAGGGTCTGTTCCGACGAAAAACGGCGCCGTCGAAATGACGCCAAGCCCCGCTCCGGCGGGGCTTTTTCTTTTCCAGGCAGCGGACGAAGAAGCCTGCAAACGGCCTCGAAGCTTGACATCCGCCCGTAAAACCATGAAGCCCGGTAAAAGACCGAACCCAGAGATTGCCGAGCCCGCATGTCCGACATCGAAAAGCCGCTCTTCGGCCACCCATGGATCTTCATCCGCGGCGTACCGTCCCTGAATTTCCTGCCGCCGGAAGGGCCGTTGGAAGTGGCCTTTGCCGGTCGCTCGAATGTCGGCAAATCCTCGCTGATCAATGCGCTGGTCGGCCAGAAGGGTCTGGCGCGCACCTCGAACACGCCGGGACGCACGCAGGAACTCAATTATTTCGTTCCGGACGGCTATTCCGGCGAAGGCGGCGACCTGCCACCAACGGCGATCGTCGACATGCCGGGCTATGGTTACGCGCAGGCACCGAAGGAGCAGGTCGACAAGTGGACCAAGCTCGTCTTCGATTATCTGCGCGGCCGCGCGACGCTGAAGCGCGTCTATGTGCTGATCGACAGCCGCCACGGCATCAAGAAGAACGACGATGACGTGCTTGATCTGCTCGACAAGGCCGCGGTCTCCTACCAGATCGTGCTCACCAAGACCGACAAGATCAAAGCGGCCGGTGTGCCGAAACTGCTTGCCGAAACGGCGGAAAAGATCCGCAGGCGCCCGGCCGCCTATCCCGGCGTGCTGTCCACCTCGTCCGAAAAGGGCGACGGGCTGGACGAACTGCGCCAGGCGATCGCCGAAACCGTCGGTATCGCTCGCTGGAAGTAGAGGGCGTACGCGCCCCGGACGCGGCGACTTGTCTGGTGTAAAGGCCTCCGCGACATCCAAAAGTTGAATCTGTTTCCAGTTGAAAACTAAAGGTTGACGAAGCGGCTTTGATGAGCTAGATAGCGAGCATCGAATTTTGCTTGCTGGCTTGGTTATCGCGCGATTGGCACCGCGCTCTGAACGAACTTCCTTTCAAAAATCGCTATCACCATCCGCATCGCCTTGGCGTTGCGGTTCTTCAATATTGCTACGAAAGGGTTCATCATCATGGCCACTGGCACAGTTAAATGGTTCAATTCCACCAAAGGCTTCGGCTTCATTCAGCCTGATAATGGCGGCGACGACGCCTTCGTTCACATCTCCGCCGTCGAGCGCGCCGGAATGCGCGACCTCGTCGAAGGCCAGAAGATCGGCTTCGACCTCGAGCGTGATAACAAGTCGGGCAAGATGTCCGCTTGCAATCTCCAGAACGCTTAAATCGGTATCTGCTTCCCTTTGACCACGGATGTACTGGCACTGCCGGAAGCACGTTATCCATTCAAGGCCAGGCGATTTGCCTGGCCTTTTTGTTTTCGCTCGCGCGTCGAGCCCTCCCATATCGGAGCCAATATGACAGAGACATACAGCAAATCTCGGCAGCGGGCGGAGATCGCCTTCGGCAACGTCCAGACCCAGTTCTTCGCGAAGAACCAGGCGGCCGAGGAGCTCGAATCCGACGCCCAGTCGCAACAGGCAAAGACGTTGCGGCTTCGGGAGGCCCGGCTTGCGAGAGAACAGAGTAACCGGGTGTCGGCCACCTCTGCCCTCATTGCGAAACGCGCCAGGGCCCGCTGAGATCACAACCCGATCGACAAGGCTCGAAATTTAAACCTCGCCTGAAGCGACGGGCTTGCAGATCGCGCGCTGCAGCATGGCCGAAGGCGTCCCGGCATTCACCCGCACCAAGGAAGCGTCAATGGCAGAGACTGCGAACGCATGAACTGGCCGGCGCTGATTGCGCTTGCGTCCCCGCGGCTTTTAAAGCAACGCTAATTCTCCTGCTGTGCGGGAGCAGCCGCGTCCACGAGTAATATTTGATGACCGATAGCAAAGACCAGCCGATTTCGCCGGAAGGCGTCGGCAACTTGCCCCATCTTGCCGAAGCCCTTGATGACGACCGGTTTCGACACTTTCTCGATCATGTGCCATTCGCGGTGGCTGTCTCCGAACTCGGTGGCGACGAGCCGCTGATTTACGTCAACCTCGAATTCGAACGGCTGACAGCGCTTGAGGCAACCGAGGTTCAGGGAAGGCCCTGGACGGACATTGAATTGAAGTCTACCGCAGTCTCCGGAGAGGTGCCGCTCACAGCCGCTGTGACCTCTGCGGAAGAGTATATTGGTACCTTCTCACTCGTGGCCGAATCCGAGAACACTGTCATTATCGATGTCTGGTCGAATACCATCGTCGACGATGATGACACCCCGCTTTTCCGTTTGGTGGCCTTTGCTGCCCGCAATGAGGCGGCGGCCGCTGAGAGCTTCGGCGAACTGCTGACGGAGAAAGATGTCCTGCTGCGGGAACTTCAGCATCGCGTGAAGAACAATCTTCAGATGATCACGGCGCTCATCCGAATGGAGGCGCGCAATGCTCAACAGAATGAGGAAAGCGAAAGGTTTGCACGCCTTGCCGGGCGGATTGAAGCCTTGGCTCTGCTCTATCGCTCGCTGTCGGACGAAGAGAAGGGCGCAACGATCGATCTTGGCACCTATGTGAGCCAGATTGCCGCTTCTGTGATGGCGGCCCATGCCGTGGAAGGGATCCGGCTGAACATGAAGGTCGATACCTGGCCGGTTTCCGTCGATGTCGCCATGCCGGCCGGCCTCGTCATCAACGAACTCCTCACCAATACGCTGAAGCATGCTTTCGTGGGGCGCGATGGCGGAGAAATCACGCTTCGCTGTGTCGTCAGCGATACCGGGTGCAGGATCACCGTTGCTGATAACGGGGTCGGTCTTCCCCAAGATGTGACCTGGCCGCAGCCCGGGAAGCTCAGCGCGATGATCGTACAGTCGCTGAAACAGAATGCCCGCGCCGAAGTTGAAGTCGCCTCGTCCCCTGACACCGGCATGAGTGTCAGCCTCGTCTTCCCGAGAGTTGAAGCAGCCCAATAGAGTGCCGCGCGTCTTTTCAGATGCGCTAAGGACGCTCTATCACTTTGAATCTGCGCGTAATCCTTTCCGAAAATCGATTCCGATTTTCGGGGTTATGCGCTAGCCACCTCATCAATCTGTGTTTGGGGCGCCCCCAAGGAGCGCCCCAATGCGTCTGCCGATACGAGCGGGCTTACATCTTCGGCAGCAGCACCTTGTCGACGACGTGGATGACGCCGTTCGATTGTTTGACGTCGGCGATCGTTACATGGGAGACACCGCCGTTTTCATCGGTCAGCGTGATCTTACCCATGCTCTCCTTGGCTTTCAGCACACAGCCGCCGACGGTCTTGATGTCGTGCTCGCCGCCGTCATCCTTGATCATCTTGGCAACGGTCTTGGCCATGGCATCGGCGGCAACGACGTGGCAGGTCAGAACCTTGGTCAACGTCGCCTTGTTTTCCGGCTTCAGCAGCGTATCGACGGTGCCTTTCGGCAGCGCGGCGAAAGCTTCGTTGGTCGGCGCAAAGACGGTGAAAGGACCCTTGCCCTCGAGCGTGCCGACCAGGCCGGCGGCCTTGACGGCTGCGACCAACGTCGTGTRATCCTTTGAATTCACGGCGTTCTCGATGATGTTCTTGCTATCGAACATCGCAGCACCGCCAACCACCGGGTTTTTCGCGGCGGCGAAGGCGACAGCGGACATGGCGGTGGCGAGCGCGAAGCCGCGCAATACGGACTTGATCATGATTTTCTCCTCACCGGATACCATCCGCGGGCTTTATGCCTGAGCGTCGTCCGGACATTTCGAACTACGGAGGGCCGCGCGGAAGAGTTTCAGGCAGGAGAAAATGATTTATGGTCGGCGCAGGGGACCGCTTGCGATCACCGGGCCGGTCGCCTGGCCGGTCGGCGAGCCGCCGAAGGGTTCGAGGCTAACGGCAAGTGTTGCGCCATCGGCGACCTGGCTGCGCAGATCGGCGGGAATGACAAGTTCACCGCTCTCGCCCGGCTGGAAGACGCCGAGCGATTTCGGCAGGCCGCTGCCCGGCACCAGCCAGAGTTCCAGCGACTTCTCCTCCGGCTTGCCGGCCGCGACCGGCACGATCTTCAGCCGGCCGCTCTGCAGCTCGTAGGAGGCGAGAAGGTTGACGGTGCTGTTCTGGCCCGAAAGCGAGGCCACCAGCGGTGCCGGTCCCTGCGGCTGCGGCACCACGCCGGAGGCGAAGATGACGGCGCTGACGGCGACGACGACGCAGGCGAAGCTCAGCGAGCGCCAGAAAACGGCGGAATTCCATAGCCCTTGCGAAAAGGATGCGGGCTTTTGGCCATCGCCGAAAAGCCGCGCCTCGATCTGCTTGAAGGTTTCCCGGTTCGGAGCGACACCTTCATACTCGTCGTTGAAGGCGGAGAGGTTGGTTTCCCAGCGGCTGACGATCGCAGCGAAGGGCCGGTCGTGGCGCATCCGCTCTTCTACCACTCGACGGTCCTGCATCGATAGGACGCCAAGCACATATTCGCCGGCGAGAACCTCGTCGCGGGAGCGGTCTCCCTTGCTTTTGTCGGGCGATGTCATCGTTCCATGCACTCTCTCAGTTTCAAGAGGCTGCGCCTAAGCCAGGTCCGCATCGTGTTCAGCGGGACACCAAACTGATCGGCCAGCTCCTGATAGCTCAGCCCTTCGACATAAGCCCGTTTCACCGCGACCGCGCGATCAGCTTCCAACTCTTCCATGCAGGTGTCAATCCGCCTTCCTTCATCCTTCGTCATCGTCTGTCTTTCCGGGTCTGGTCCGGCATCGGCAAGATCATAGACCGTATCCAATTCGTCGGCGATGGGCTTGCGCGCCCGCAGCGCGTCGATCGACCGGTTGCGGGCAATCGACGCGAGCCAGGCCGCGGACGAACCCGAAGCGACGGAGAAGCTGCGAGCGCGCTGCCAGATGCTGATATAGACTTCCTGCAGGACCTCTTCGGCTTCCGAGCGATCCTTCAAGATACGCAGGCAGATCGCAAAAAGTTTCGGCCCAGTCTGGTTGTAAAGGGCAACGAAGGCCCTGCGATCGCTCAATGCGACGCGGCCGATCAGGTCTGCAATCTCATCGCCTTGCATGCCGTTCCTCATCTCAAGCTTGCGTGCGCCGGACGGTAGCGGCCGCCGGCTTCGCGCCAGATACGAAAAACTATTGCCCTCTGGATTATTCCCTCTGTCAGAAACTTACGATAAAAGGCCGCGAACAATTCTGCGGGGTTCCCATGAACGAAACCGAAAGCGAAATGCAGGCACGGCTTCTGGCCAAGGCACTGCCCTTCATGCAGCGTTACGAGAACAAGACGATTGTCGTGAAATATGGTGGCCACGCGATGGGCAATCCCGAGCTCGGCAAGGCCTTCGCCAGCGACATCGCACTCTTGAAGCAATCCGGCGTCAACCCGATCGTCGTTCACGGCGGCGGCCCGCAGATCGGCGCCATGCTGAGCAAGATGGGCATCGAATCGAAATTCGAGGGCGGGCTTCGCGTCACCGACCAGAAGACGGTCGAGATCGTCGAAATGGTGCTCGCCGGCTCGATCAACAAGGAAATCGTCGCCCTCATCAACCAGACCGGCGAATGGGCGATCGGCCTTTGCGGCAAGGACGGCAACATGGTCTTCGCCGAAAAGGCGCGCAAGACCGTGAAGGATCCGGATTCGAACATCGAGCGCGTGCTCGATCTCGGTTTCGTCGGCGAAGTGGTCGAGGTCGACCGCACGCTGCTCGATCTGCTCGCCCGCTCCGAGATGATCCCGGTCATCGCGCCCGTGGCGCCTGGCCGCGACGGCGCCACCTACAATATCAACGCCGATACCTTCGCCGGCGCCATTGCCGGTGCGCTGAACGCCACCCGGCTGCTGTTCCTCACCGATGTGCCGGGCGTGCTCGACAAGAACGGCCAGCTCCTCAAGGAGCTTTCCGTCGCCGAAGCGCATGCGCTGATCGCCGACGGTACGATTTCGGGCGGCATGATCCCGAAGGTCGAGACCTGCATCGATGCGATCAAGGCCGGCGTGCAGGGTGTCGTCATCCTGAACGGCAAGACCGCCCATTCCGTCCTGCTCGAGATCTTCACCGAGCACGGCGTCGGAACGCTGATCGTCCCCTGAGCGAGGCTGCGCCCTTCACCACGAAGGGCGGATCTTCCTCACACGGGAACAGGGTATCGAGGAAACAAATGCGCCTGACAGACTGCTATAATTTTCACGATTTCCGGCGCATGGCCAAACGGCGTCTTCCCGGGCCGATATTCGACTATATCGACGGCGGTGCCGATGACGAGGTGACGTACCGGCGCAATACAGCGGCCTTCGAGGCTTGCGATCTGGTGCCTGACGTTTTGCGCGGTGTGGCCGAGGTCGACATGTCGGTGACCGTCATGGGGCAGAAGCTCGCAATGCCGGTCTATTGCTCGCCGACGGCGTTGCAGCGCCTTTTTCACCACCAGGGAGAGCGGGCGGTCGCGGCGGCGGCAGCAAAACACGGCACGATGTTCGGCGTCTCCTCGCTCGGCACGATCAGCCTGGAGGAAGCGAGACAGATCAGCAACGGGCCGCAGGTCTATCAGTTCTATTTCCACAAGGACCGCGGCCTCAACCGCGAGATGATGGCGCGAGCGAAAAATGCCGGCGTGCAGGCGATGATGCTGACGGTCGACAGCATCACCGGCGGCAACCGCGAGCGCGACAAGCGCACGGGCTTTGCCATTCCCTTCAAGCTCAATCTTGCCGGCATGACCCAGTTCGCGATCAAGCCTTCCTGGGCGATCGACTGGCTGACGCATGAGCGCTTCCGGCTGCCGCAGCTCGAAAACCACGTCAAGATGGACGGCGGCGCGCTGTCGATCAGCCGATACTTCACCGAGATGCTGGACCCCTCGATGTCGTGGGACGACGTGGCGGAGATGGTGCGCGAATGGGGCGGGCCATTCTGCCTTAAGGGCATCATGTCGGTCGAAGACGCCAAGCGCGCGGCCGAGATCGGCTGCAGCGGTATCGTGCTTTCCAATCATGGCGGGCGCCAGCTCGACGGCTCGCGCAGCGCATTCGACCAGCTGGCCGAGATCGTCGACGCCGTGGGCGACCGGATCGACGTGATGATGGATGGCGGTGTGCAGCGGGGAACGCATGTTCTTAAAGCGCTGTCGCTGGGGGCGAAGGCCGTCGGGCTCGGGCGCTACTATCTCTTCCCGCTTGCCGCTGCCGGACAGCCCGGCGTCGAACGGGCGCTGGAGACGATGCGCACCGAGATCGAGCGCGGCATGAAGCTGATGGGCTGCACCTCGGTCAGCCAGCTGACGCGGCGAAATCTGCGCTTCCGTTCCTGAGCGGAACGGGATTTCATTGCGGGCCGCAGCCTTTCGCACCAGATCTGCGGCCCTCGGACTTTCGACGTCAGAGCGGGCTATAAATCGCCGCCGCCTCCTGTTTCAGCTTTTCCATCATCGACCGGTAAGGCCCGGGGCCATAACTGACGCGGCCGACGCCGAGCTTTGCCAGCGTTTTCACATCCGGGGCGCCTGTCCGCATCATGATGTTGACCGGCAGCGGCGAGGCGGCGCAGATCTTCTCGATCAAGGCGGGATCGATCAAGCCAGGCACGAAGAAGCCGCTGCCGCCGGCCGCCGCATAGGCCCGGCCGCGCTCGATCGCCTCGTCCACCAGACCGGCATGTTTGGAAAGATCGCTCTCGGCCAGGAAGAGATCGGTGCGGGCGTTGATGAAGAAGGGGATGCCCTTGCCTTCGGCCATGGCGCGAATGGCGCGGATGCGGGCAGCCTGCCTCTCGGCCGGATAAAGCCCACCACCGCCGACCACCTGATCCTCGAAATTGATGCCGACGGCGCCGACCTCCACCAGCTTGGCGACATTGGCGGCCGCACCCTCAGGCTCGGCCGAATAGGCGCCTTCGAAATCGACCGAAAGCGGCAGGTCGATGACAGCGGTGATGGATTTCGCCGTGTCGACCAGCACCGACATCGGCAGCTTCTCGCCGTCGGCATAACCATGGGCAGCGGCGACCGACCAGCTTCCCGTGGCAAGCGCCTTGGCGCCGGCATCGGCAACCGCCCTCGCCGTGCCGGCATCCCAGATATTGTAGAGAACAACGGGGTTGCCCTTCTGGTGCAGCGTGCCGAACAGCTCGGCCTTTTCAGTCTGGTTCATGCCGTCTCCTCCATGTTAGGTGCTTGGTTAGGTGCTTGTGCTCTGATCTTCTCTTCATGCCGCAGCAGCCATTGCTTGCGCCAGAGCCCGCCGCCATAGCCGGTCAGCGAACCATCCACGCCGAGGATGCGATGGCAGGGCACGATGATGGCGAGCTGGTTGGCGCCGTTGGCGCGGCCGACGGCACGCACCACTTCCGGCCTTTCCATCTCCCTGGCGAGATCGCCATAGGCGYGCGTCTGGCCGGCAGGAATCTCCATGAGTTTTGCCCAGACATGTTTTTCGAAGGGTGTGCCACCAAGGGCCAACGGCGTCCTGAAGACGGTCAGCCGCCCTTCGAAATAATCCCGGATTTCTGCCTCGATCTGGTCGATCGCCGGCGTGCGGCCGATCGCGACCGAGGAGCGGACGCGCTTCTGCAGCGCCTCGAGCTCGGTCGGCAATGCCTTACGGTCGTGGAATTCGAGAAGGCGGAGATGCGTCTTGTCGGCAACCGCTACCATCGGCCCGAGCGGGGTGTCGAACCAGTCGGCAGAGAGCAGTTCGCGGTTCTGCGACAGCGCCGGCGCTTTGCCGACGAGCCGCTGAAAAGCCGTCCGGAAACCACTTGGGGAGTCATATCCCGCCTCGAGCTGCGCATCGATGACGCGCGCGCCATCGGCCAGTTGCCGGGCCGCCTCGCCCAGCCGGATATAGCGGACGATATCGTGGAAGGTCACGCCGAGCCCGCGTTTGAAGGCGCGGCGCACCGTCGAGGGGTCATGGCCCCTGCGCATGAGCTCATCCTCGGTCCAGCGCAGCTGCGGCTCGCGGTCCAGTGCGGCAAGCAGTTCGTCGACGATCGGCTCCCTGCCCGGCTGCTCCAGCGGCCTGCAGCGCTGGCACGGGCGGAAACCGGAATGCATGCAGGCGGCGATCGTGTCGAAAAAGATGGTATTTTCCCGCCTCGGCTTGCGCGCCGGGCAGGTCAGACGGCAGAAGATACCTGTCGTCTTGACGCAGACATAGGCCTGACCCTCATAATCGGCACTGCGCGCGATCAGGGCGTCATAGAGCGTATCATCATCGGGGCGTTCGAAAAGCATGACCGCTTTCTAGCATTCCGTGCCTGCGCCGTCCGCCGAAAATCGGGCGTCTATTTTATTCCGCCGCGTCGAGGCTTTTCACATGCCGTTGCGGGCGCAGCATCGATTCCTCCTCTGCATCCTGCGGCGCGCCCCAGAAATTCTCGAGCGTCGGGCCATCCTTGAGATGGCGGCGGCGGAAGAGAAATTCGAGGATCTCGTGAAACCAGACGCGGCGACCCATCTGGGTATACCAGCGCATGGAGTGGCGCTGCTGGCGATCGCGATGGAAGAGGATGCGCAGCAGCGCCTTCGGCCGCGCCTGGACCGCGACCTCGATGAGCTTGACGCAGGCGACCAGCACGATCGGGGTGAGATACCGCATCTTCAGCACCTGATGCTTGTAGTCCCATTTGCGGATATCGGTTTCGATGACCTGTCGATCGCGGGCAATGCGGAAGAAGGGCGTCCAGCGATGCGGCGTCACATAGAGCGCCTGGATCTGGTCGGGATCATAGGAGAGCAATTGCCGGAAGCCGCGCCAGAGATGGCTCAGCTTCTCCTCCTCGAAACCGACGACCCAAGTCGCCATGGAGAGGATATCGTGTTGGCGCAGAAGTCGGATCGCCTCCCGGTCAGTCGTCTTGGCTCCACCCTTCTTGATCAGCGTCAAGGTTGCCTCGTCGGTGTTTTCCATGCCGATCAACCAGCGCACGACACCCGCTTTGCGGTAGAGGTGCAGGATATCGGCATCGCGGACGATATCATCGGCCCGTGTCGATCCGACAATCTGCACCGGCACGTTCTCGGTGATCATCGCTTCGAGAAAAGCGAGCCAGGCCTTTCGCGAGGAGGTCGGATTCTCGTCGGCGAGATTGATAAGTTCCACACCCTCTTCGCGATAAAGCCTGGCGATCTCGCGGGCAAACAGTTCCGGCGAGCGGTGACGCCAGCGGGTCCAGAAACCGCGCTGGCCACAGTAGTTGCAAAGATGCGGACAGCCGCGCGAAAACTGCATGACGACAGCGCGCTTGCCGCCCCAATAACTGTAGTGGCGATGATCGATCAGCTCCCAGCCGACGCGATAGGCATCGAGATCGGCGATCGCCTGCGCCGGCTGTGTTGCCAGGATTTCGCCATCGCCATCGCGAAAGGCGATGCCGGGAACGGTTGCGAGCGGGCGGCCCGTCGCCAGGGTGCAGGCAAGCCGCCGCATCGTTTCCTCGCCTTCGCCGCGCACGAGGATATCGAATGCCTCGGTCTCGGCCATCGCCTCCCGCCAGTGATAGGTCGGGAAGACACCGCCATAAACAATGCGGATAGCAGCATCGCTGTGCTTGACCGCCTCTGCGATCGCGCGGGCGGTGGGATGGGCCGAGGTCGAGCCGGAATGGCCGATCAGCACCAAATCGGGGCCACTGGCCACCACACGGCTGACAATCTCCGCTATCGTCATCGGTCCGAACTCGGCATCGATGAGACTGACGATATGACCGTCGTCGA
The DNA here is from genome assembly GCF_056399245.1 of Rhizobium sp. 01N447_2. NCBI lineage: Bacteria > Pseudomonadati > Pseudomonadota > Alphaproteobacteria > Hyphomicrobiales > Rhizobiaceae > Rhizobium > Rhizobium sp. 01N447_2. Next base: position 177,540 of record NZ_JBFTQY010000002.1, on the reverse strand, counting down.
TCAGCGGGCCGCCGACCGAAAGAAGGCCGAGCGGTGGAAGGTGATCATCGGGAATGCGACTGCCGATCGCCGTATGCGGCGGATTGATCAGAACGATCTTCATGCGACTTTACCCCTTGCGGGTCCCCCTGTCTGACGCAGGCAGAAAGTCACCAGCGATCAATGGCAATATTCAGACAAAATCCTCTTAAAGTTGTGAAAATCTGACGGCATTTTTGCGGAAGCCGATGTCAGGCTGAGCTGGGAGCCAAAAGCCTTTGGTTTCCCACAGCAGCCGTGCCATAAGACCGCCATGACCAAGATCGACCGCACGCCTGATAAAACCGATTTCGAGCACGTCACAGACTGGGTCTTCGACCTCGACAACACGCTCTATCCGCATCATGTCAATCTCTTCGCGCAGATCGACAAGAACATGACCGCCTATGTCGCGGCGCTCTTGCAGATGGAGCGGGAAGAGGCGCGCAAGCTGCAGAAGCAATATTACCTCGACCATGGCACGACGCTGCAGGGCCTGATGATCCATCATGGCATCGACCCGAACGATTTCCTCGAAAAGGCGCATGCGATCGACTACACGGCGCTGACGCCGCAGCCGGAACTTGGCGAGGCGATCAAGGCGCTGCCGGGGCGCAAATTCATCTTCACCAATGGCAGCGTCAAGCATGCCGAAATGACGGCGGAGGCGCTCGGCATCCTCGAGCATTTCGACGACATCTTCGATATCGTCGCCGCCGACTACGTGCCGAAGCCGGCGCAGGCCACCTACGACAAGTTCACGGCGCTGAAGCGCGTCGAAACCACCAAGGCGGCGATGTTCGAGGATCTGCCGCGCAACTTGACGGTGCCGAAGGCGCTCGGCATGCAGACCGTACTGCTCGTGCCGCGCAATCTGGAAGAGACGGTCGTCGAATGGTGGGAAAAGACCAGTGGCGAGGAGGATCATATCGATTTCGTCACCGACGATCTCGCCGCTTTTCTCCGCAAGATTATCGGCTGAAGCATTACGAAGTTTTCATTCAGCTTACCGATGTTTAACTGGGTCTTTCGGGCCTGCTGCCATAGCTTCTTTCGTGAGGGGACACCTTACGAAAGGCAAACACGATGTACCGCAACAAGCTGATACTGGCAGCGCTTTCCTCCACCCTCATCTTCGGCGCAGCCGCCGGGGCAGTTTTTGCCGCACCCGGTGACGGGCCGCGTCAGCACCCCGGCATGCACGGTCCGGGGCCTGCTGCCTTCCGCGAAATCACCTATGTCCGCATGCTGAAGCAGTTCGACACGAACAAGGACGGACAGATCTCCAAGGACGAGGCGACCGCCGGTATCGACAAGATCTTCGCTGCGATCGACACCAACAAGGACGGTTCGCTGACACCGGGCGAAATCCGTGAGTACCGGAAAACGCAGATGCAGCCGATGAGAGATCAGCGCAAGCAGGAAGCCGGCGAAAACAAGGATGCGAACGCCGCACCCACGGCGCCTGAAACCGCCGACAACAATGACCAGGGACGGCCGCCGCGCGACGGCCACGACGGTCGTGACGGACATCGCTGGATGCGCCATGGCGGCAACTTCATGCGCGCCTCGCTGATGATGCAACGGATCGACACAGACCAGAACGGCCAGATCTCCAAACAGGAAGCCGAAGCCGCCTTCGACAAGCTGTTTGCGCGAATGGACCGCAACAAGGACGGCGTCATCTCGATCGACGACATGCCGGACCGGCCGCTTCTGTAAGGCCGGACGAACCGTTCCATTCCTGCTCCGCGGGAAGGAGCGGGAGAATTATGAATGCGCGTCGTTCGGCCGAAGCGCGCGCTTGAGCCCTTACTCGCGGTGTTCGTAGAAATCCTGCACGATCTTCCATGCCGCTTCTGCCGTATCGACGAAGCTGATCAGCTTGACGTCGTCAGGCGCGATCGTGCCGAATTCGGCCAATGCCTCGAAATTGATGATCCTCCTCCAGAACGACTCCCCGAAGAGGATCAGCGGCAGGCGCTCCATGCGGCCGGTCTGGATCAGCGTCAGGCATTCGAAGAATTCGTCAAGCGTGCCGAAGCCACCGGGAAAGACCGCGATCGCCTTGGCGCGCACCATGAAGTGCATCTTGCGGATGGCGAAATAGTGGAAGTTGAAGCTGAGTTCCGGCGTCACATAGGCGTTCGGCGCCTGCTCGTGCGGCAGTACGATGTTGAGGCCGATCGAAGGTGCGCCCTCGTCGGCCGCGCCGCGATTGCCCGCCTCCATCACCCCGGGGCCGCCGCCGGTGACGATGACATATTCGTGGAAATTCAAGGTGGCCGAATATTTCGAGCAGAGCCGGGCGAATTTGCGCGCCTCGTCATAGTAGACGGAGGCCGCCTCCAGGTTGACGCGCTGGATATCGTTGCGGGCTGCCCAGGCGCTCTGGCCGGGGGCGGGAATGCGGGCGCCGCCGAACATGACGACTGTTGATTTGATGCCGCGTTCGGTCAGCATCATCTCCGTCTTCAACAACTCCAGCTGCAGGCGGATCGGCCGCAATTCCTCGCGGCAGAGGAAATCCTCGTCGACATACGCAAGGCGGTAGGCAGGCGATAGCGTCTGCGGCGTCTTCGGCACGGCTTCGGCGCGCTGCCTGTCGGTCGAGCTGCTCTTCAGCGGGTCCCATACGCCATCCTTGCGCCGCGAACCGCCGTTTCGTCCCTTCGCCATGTCGAAATGCCTTTCAGTATTGCCGGCTTCGAAACCGGATATGTCGCTATAACGCCTTGAATCCAGATATGATCTTGTCGGAAAAATCATTCCGTTCTACGGGTTCATACTGTAGAGCAGGATTGACCCCCGCCAACCGCAATTCCGGAGACCCCGCCGTCTCCACGATAAAGATCGAAGTTTAAGGAATTCTCATGAGCGCCACCGACCTCGCATCCCTCGAAAAGATCATCGAAGCCGCCTTCGACAATCGCGACAATGTGAACACGTCGACGAAGGGCGAGGTTCGCGATGCGGTCGAATCAGCGCTCGATTTGCTCGATGCCGGCAAGGTCCGCGTCGCCGAACGCAGCTCCGACGGCGCCTGGACGGTCAATCAGTGGCTGAAGAAGGCTGTGCTCTTGTCCTTCCGCCTCAACGACATGGACGTGGTCGAGGGCGGCTCGGGCAATTCCACCTGGTGGGACAAGGTTCCTTCGAAATTCGAAAACTGGGGCGAGAACCACTTCCGCGCCGCCGGCTTCCGCGCCGTGCCGAACTGCGTCGTGCGCCGCTCGGCTTACATCGCCCCGAACGCCATCCTGATGCCTTCCTTCGTCAATCTCGGCGCCTATGTCGGCGAAGGCACGATGGTCGATACCTGGGCAACAGTCGGCTCCTGCGCGCAGATCGGCAAGCATGTGCATCTCTCCGGCGGCGTCGGCATTGGCGGCGTCTTGGAGCCGATGCAGGCAGGCCCGACGATCATCGAGGACAATTGCTTCATCGGCGCCCGTTCCGAGGTGGTCGAAGGCTGCATCATCCGCGAAGGCTCGGTGCTCGGCATGGGCGTCTTTATCGGCAAGTCGACCAAGATCGTCGACCGCGCCACTGGCGAGGTGACCTACGGCGAAGTGCCGCCCTATTCCGTCGTCGTCGCCGGCTCGATGCCGTCGGGCAATGCGACGATGGGCAACGGCCAGCCGGCGCCGCATCTCTACTGCGCCGTCATCGTCAAGCGCGTCGATGAAAAGACCCGCTCGAAGACCGGCATTAACGAGCTGCTCAGAGATTGATGACACCGGGACGTTGATCCGGTAAACAGACGGCGTCTTTTTACGCGAGGCGGCCCCGCCTTGCCATGTCTTTGCCATTCCCGCCGGATAGTTCGACCGCCATGACCGCTACCGACCCCGTCGCCAATCTTCAGACGCTGATTCGCTGCCCGTCCGTGACGCCCGCCGAAGGCGGCGCGCTGTCGGCGCTGGAGGCAATGCTTGCGCCGCTCGGCTTTACGGTCGACAGAGTGAAGGCGAGCGAAGAGGGAACACCTGACATCGAAAACCTCTATGCCCGCCTCGGCAAAGACGGCCCGCACCTGATGTTTGCCGGCCATACCGATGTCGTGCCGGTCGGCGACGAAGCCGCCTGGACGCATCCGCCCTTTGAGGCCGAGATTTCGAAGGGCGAACTTTTCGGCCGCGGCGCCGTCGACATGAAGGGCGGCATCGCCTGTTTCGTCGCCGCGGTCGCTCGCCATATCGAGAAAAACGGGCAGCCCAAGGGCTCGATTTCCTTCCTGATTACCGGCGACGAAGAAGGTCCGGCGATCAACGGCACGATCAAACTGCTGCAATGGGCAGCCGAACGCGGCGAGCGCTGGGATGCCTGCCTGGTCGGGGAGCCAACCAATCCGGACAGGCTCGGCGACATGATCAAGATCGGGCGACGCGGCTCGCTGTCGGGCAGGATCACCGTGCACGGCGTGCAGGGCCATGCCGCCTATCCGCACCTTGCCGACAATCCGGTGCGCGGCATGCTGCAGCTGACTCAGGCGCTGATGGACCCGCCGTTTGACGGCGGCACCGACGATTTCCAGCCGTCGAACCTCGAAGTGACCACGGTCGATGTCGGCAACCCGGCGACCAATGTCATTCCGGCCAAGGCGTCGGCGAGTTTCAACATCCGCTTCAACGACAGTTGGACCGTCGAAACACTGCGTGCCGAAATCCTGCGCCGTCTTGACGCCGCTGCCCGGGACGGCGCGCTGCGGCCGGGCCGCGACCCGGTGAAATACGATATCGTCTGGGCCGATCGGCCGAGCCATGTTTTCCTGACGCGCAACAATGCGCTGATCGCCTCGCTGTCTTCAGCCGTCGAAAGCATTTCCGGCCAATCGCCGCGGCTTTCGACCACCGGCGGCACATCGGATGCGCGCTTCATCAAGGATTATTGCCCGGTCGTCGAGTTCGGCCTCGTCGGCCAGACGATGCACATGGTCGACGAGCGCGTCGCTGTCGCCGATCTGGAGACGCTGACGGCGATCTACGAAACCTTCATCGCCCGCTGGTTCGCCAATGCCGGGCTTTAGGGAGGTTCAATATTACCTGGCCGGCCTCTGGCTGCTGATCCGGCTGGATCCGCGCGGCTTCCGCTACCTCGACATGTCCGAGCGCGGCGTCAACCGCTCGTTCTGGGCGATGGCCTGGTGCCTGCCGCCGATGGGCATTTCCTGGCTCTGGTGGCGACAGGCCTTCCTGCGCTCGATGCCGCCGGAAGCCGATGTCGACTTTGCCTTCTATTTCAGGCTCGGCCTCGTCGAACTCGCCAACTGGTTTGTGCCGCTGGTCTTTGCCGGGCTGCTGCTGCTTGCTTTTCGCATGGGCGAGCGTTTCGCCCCTGTCGTCGTCAGCATCAACTGGCTCGGCGTGCCGCTCTCCTATATCAACGGGCTGCTGCTGGCGCTGGTGTTCTTCCTGCCCGGCTCCGTCGGCCTCGTCTCGCTGCTGCTGCTCGCCTTCATGCTGGCGCAGGTCTTCGTGCTGGCGCGCATCCTCCGGATGATCTGCCACGGTCACGCGCTGATGGTCGGAGCGCTCACACTGGTGCTGCTCGTGCCATCGATGATCCTTTCGGAATATCTGCAGCACTTCCTCGGCATCTATCCTGCCTGATCAAGCCGACGACAGATCGTCACTTTCATCGGCGCCGTCATCGTTATCGGTGACCGGTCTGCGGCGGTCGATGATGACATCGGGATAATCCACCTGCATGAAATAGAGCCCGTCCGGCGGCGCCACCGGGCCGCAGGCCTTGCGGTCGCGCGCCTGAAGCGCTGCCTCGACATCATCAGGCGTCCACTTGCCTTCGCCGGCGAGCTTCAGCGTGCCGGCGAAGGAACGGATCTGGTTGTGGAGAAAACTCTGCGCCGTGGCGCGGATCTCGATCAGCTCGCCATTGCGCGTCACATCCAGCCGGTCGAGCGTGCGCACCGGGCTATTTGCCTGGCAATGGGCGGCGCGGAAGGTGGAAAAATCGTGCCTGCCGACCAGCCTCTGGGCGGCAGCGTGCATGACCTCGTGGTCGAGCACCTTCGGCACCCACCAGGCCTTGCCGGCTTGAAGCGCCAGCGGCGCCCGGCGGCTGACGATGCGATAGAGGTAATGGCGCCGCAGCGCCGAAAAACGCGCATCGAAAAAATCGGGAGCCGCCTCGACGTCGAGAATGGAGACGCGCTCGCCGGCAAGCCTCAGATGCGCATTCAAGGCATTCTGCAGTTGGTAGGGCGACCACTCCTTCGAAAGATCGGCATGGATCACCTGCCCCATGGCGTGGACGCCGGAATCGGTGCGTCCGGCGCCGCGGACCGACACTGTCTCGCCGGTCAGGGAAAACACTGCGGCTTCGATCGCGCCCTGTACCGAGGGGCCGTTCTCCTGCCGCTGCCAGCCGACATAGGGGCCGCCGTCATATTCGACGGTCATGCGGAAACGCGGCATCAGCTAAGCCTCATGCCCGCCGCAAGCGGCGTGCCCCTGAGGAAATCCGCCGCCATCAGCGGCTTGCCGCCGGCCTTCTGCAGCCTGGTGGGCCGCACCGCGCCCGAGCCGCAGGCGACCACGAGATCATCTGTCAGCAATTGCCCGGCCGCACCCTGCCCTTCAGCCAGTTCGGACGCCAGCACCTTCACCCGCTCCGGCTTGCCGCCGATTTCGAGCTCGAACCAGGCCCCCGGAAACGGCGCCAGGCCGCGGATGTGATTGTGCACGTCCTTGGCATCCCTGGAAAAATCGATGCGCGTCTCGGCCTTGTCGATCTTGGCGGCATAAAGCACGCCGTCTTCCGGCTGCGGCGTCAGCGGCAGGTCGTTCATCTCGAGTTTCACCATGGCCTCCGCCATCGCCTTGGCGCCGACCAACATCAGCCGGTCGTGCAGCTCGCCAGCAGTCATGTCCGGGCCGATCTCGACCTCGCGGGTCAGTGCGACGGCGCCGGTATCCAGACCCTTGTCCATCTTCATCACCATCATGCCGGTCTTTGCGTCGCCAGCCATGATCGCCCGCTGGATGGGGGCCGCGCCACGCCAGCGCGGCAACAGCGAGGCATGGCCATTGTAACAGCCATCCCGGGTGCCGTTCAAAATTGCTTCCGGCAGCAGCAGCCCGTAGGCAACGACGACGCCGACATCGGCATTCAGGCCACGAAACCTCTCGCGTTCCTCCGGGTCCTTGAAATTGACCGGGGTGAAGACCGGCAGGCCAAGCAGTTCGGCCGCCTGATGCACCGGCGATTTCTGCAGATCGAGCCCGCGCCGCCCGCCCGGCCGCGGCGGCTGCGTATAGACCGCAACGATCCTGTGCCCGGCATCGACGAGCAGGCGCAGGGTCGGAACTGAGAACTCCGGGGTTCCCATGAAGATGATGCGAAGAGACATTTTATCTCGCCAATTGAGGATCAACCGTCTTCAAACGGGTTTACGAGCTTGAGATCAAGCCCCTCGAAATCTCGAGTGTTGCGGGTCGCAAGCGTCGCGCCGTTTGCAAGGCAGATGGCGGCAATCATGGCATCCTGGACAGAAATCGGCCGCCCTATGCTTTCGCGTTTCGCCCGCAAGCGACCGGTTGCCATAGCCGTTTCCAAATCCCAGCCGGCGATACGATCGCGAAACTGGCCTTTCACCAAATTCTCGATCGCGCGAAAGAAGCGGTCTGATCCTGTCTTCAAGAAAACCCTTTCGGCTCCGTAAATCTGCTCCATCAAGCCAACCGTGCAAAGCCAGATTCTCGAGCCATCCTGCCGCAATATCCAAGCCTTCACCTTTTCACTCGGCAATGGCTTGGCGAACTCGGAAATCACATTCGTATCGAGAACGATCATTCGAAATCCTCGAACGGCCGGCCGAAATCCTTTTTCCGCGCGGCCTCGATTTCGTCCATGATTGCAGCGAATTCATCGTCAACTGCGTTTTCGCTGACGAAAGCGGCGCGTATTGCTTCATACGCCGACAAAGTCTCGGGCTTTGCTTCGGTTTTTCTTTTCAGCGCGTCCCGCAAAAGCTCCTTGGCCTCGTCGGAAAGGCTGTTTCCGCTCCGCTGCGCCGATTCCGCAATGTCTCGCTTCATTGCTTCGGAAATGTTTCTGATCAGAAAGTCACCCATATGGCGCCTCCACTATGATATCAGTGATATCATAGTGCCTCGCCGGTGAATTTTCAACGTAGCGTCAGAGCGCCTTGGACTTCGCCGCCTTGGTGAATTTCTTGATCACCATCTCCCGCTTCAGCCGCGAGATGTAATCGATGAACAGCACGCCGTTCAGGTGGTCGATCTCGTGCTGCAGGCAGGTGGCGAGTAGTCCGTCGGCTTCCACGGTCTGTTCCTTGCCGTTGCGGTCGAGATATTTGACCGAGACAACGGCCGGGCGCTCGACCTCGGCATAATAATCCGGAATCGAAAGGCAGCCTTCCTCATAGACGGAGCGCTCGTCGGAGGATTTGACGATCTCCGGGTTGATGAAGACCTGCGGCTGTTTTTCCTCGCCCTCGCGCGAAATGTCGATGACGAGCATGCGGCGCGGCACGCCGATCTGGATGGCGGCAAGGCCGATGCCCGGCGCGTCGTACATGGTTTCCAGCATATCGTCGGCAAGACGCTGCAGGTCGGAGTCCACCCGCTCGATCGGCTTGGACAGCTGGCGGAGAACGGGATCGGGAAGAATGATGAGTGGCTTGATGGTCATGGCGTTCCCATAACCCATCTTTTCCGACTATGGAATTATCCGGCAGGCGGGGAATACGCTTTTTTGCATCGCCGCCTGGAATTTCGCCATATTCGCCTCAGGCCGCCCGGCGGGCAGCACTGGCGGAACGGCCCTCCGGCCGGGCCCGGAAGCGCCGCAGCAGCTCGATCAGGCTCTCCACCTCGTCCTTGAGGCGGCGGGTTTCCGCCGATGAGTGCTCGACCATGTCCGAATTCTGCTGGGTGATCACACCCATGTTGCGGACGGCGACGCTGACCTCGTTGACGCCGGTCGCCTGATCGCGGGCGGCGGCGGCGATATCGGCGACGAAACGGTTGATGATATCGATGCGGCTGATCATATCGTTCAGCGCCTCACCGGTGCTGGAGACGATGCCGACGCCCTGATTGACCTGGATCGAACTCTGAGAGATCAGGTTCTTGATCTCCTTGGCCGCTTCCGCGGTGCGCTGGGCGAGCTGGCGGACTTCCTGGGCGACAACGGCAAAACCCTTGCCGGCATCACCGGCGCGCGCCGCCTCGACACCAGCGTTCAGCGCCAGCAGGTTGGTCTGGAAGGCGATCTCGTCGATAACGCCGATGATCTTGGAGATCCCGGTCGAGGATTTCTCGATGCCGGCCATCGCCGAGACAGCGCTGGTGACGAGTTCGCCAGAGTTCTTCGCCTTCTCTTGCGTCTCGCGCACGGCGGCCGAAGCCTTCTCGGCATTGGCGGCCGTCTGGCCGACGCTGACGGACAGCTGCTGCAGGGCGGCCGAGCTCTCCTCGACGCCTGCCGCCTGCTGGGCGGTGCGCAGCGCCAGATCGTTGGTCGCATTGGATATAACGTCGGCGCCGCTCATGATATGGCCCGAGGTCTCGCGTACGGAGGCGAAGGACTGGCTTAGCGCCCTGACGGCGCGGTTGTAATCCTCGGCCATGTGCCTAAAATTGCCCGGTAGGTCGGACGGCAGGGTGGCTTCGAGATCGCCGTTCGACAGCGCTTCCAGACCGCGGCGCAGCTGCTCCAGCGCGATCGCCTGGTCGGATTCGGCCTGGGCGCGCTCTTCTTCCAGGGCGCGACGCTTGGCTTCGAGCGTCTCCAGATAGACCGAGATGGAATAATCCATGTCGAGCATGCCGGCCTTGATGACGGCCGACAGCTTCTCGGCCAATGCCTTGCCCTGCTGGCGCGCAAAGATCGACGGCCACTGCTTCTCCATGATGCCCTTGACGAGCTCGGACATGACGATGGCGTAACCGCCAATATACCAGCGCGGCTCCAGCCCGATGCGGGCGTGGGTGCGGCCGACTGCGGTCACGCCGTTGACATAGCTCTCGTCGAATGCGCCGCCGGCGAGATTGGCCCAATGATCCTGCTGGCGCTTCCTGGCATGGCCGACATGGTTCTTATCGGCGAAGAAGCCGGCGACAGCGGGGGTCTTGGCGATCTTGGCGTAGAATTTATCAAGGGCGCCGCCGATCAGCTCTGATATGACAGGGCGCAGATCCCGCATCGACTTGCGCGCCGCCTCATCCAGTTCGATGAAGTCGAGGCGCTGCCTGAGGGCATTGTCGGTCTGCTGGGCGGTCATGGAGATCTCTGTACTTGGCGCGCGGCGCGGGAAGGAATTTCTGCGCCGCAGGTTTTGGCCAATATGGTTGAGCAATCGTTAAATCGGACGGCGATTTCTTCTCCCCGAGCGCGGAAGAGCGATAGCGTGCGAGGATATTGCGGGTCGTCCATTCCGTTCACGTTTTGATCTATATATCGCCGTTTCTTCTGTTATGCTTGCCGCATGACCATCCATTCCGAATCGCTCGCCCTTTCCCTTGCCTCGATCAGCCCGGCCATGCTGGCGCTTGTCGGCGGCGTTCTCGCCGCCCTCGCCCTGCTGGTGATCGTGCTTCTGCTGCGCGGCGCCGGCCTTCGCCGCGAGCAGGCGGAGGAGGCAAGCTTTCGTGCTGAGGAAAACGAAGCGCGCATGGCCGAGCTTTTGAAGATCCAGGCGGAGATGCAGGGCCGCATCGCGGCGATAACCGAGGTCTTCGGCGCGCGACAGAGCGAACTCAACCAGACGATCAGCCAACGCCTCGATGGCATGTCGCAGCGCGTCAGCTCGACGATCACCGAGCAGACAAAATCGACGCATGAGAACCTGCAGCGGCTGCAGGAGCGGCTGGCGGTCATCGATGCCGCGCAGAATAATATCCAGACGCTCGCCAAGGATGTCGTCGGGCTGCAGGCCATTCTGTCCAACAAACAGACGCGCGGCGCCTTCGGCCAGTCCAGGATGGAAACGATCGTCGCCGACGGCCTGCCGATGGGCGCCTACGCCTTCCAGCAGACGCTCTCCAACGGTTCGCGGCCGGACTGCACGATTCGTATGCCGAACGGCGCGCCGCCGCTGGTGATCGACGCGAAATTTCCGCTCGAAGCCTGGAACGCGATCCGCGACGCCGGCAGCCCCGAGGCAGGCAAGATCGCCGGCCAGCAGTTCCGCCGCGACATGGAAATCCATATTCGAGACATTTCCGAGAAATATCTGATCCAGGGGGAAACCCAGGATACAGCCTTTCTCTTCGTGCCGTCCGAATCGATCTTCGCCGAGATCCACGAGCATTTCGAACCGGTGGTGCAGAAGGCGCATCGCGCGCGTATCGTCATCGTCTCGCCGTCGCTGCTGATGCTGTCGATCCAGGTCATCCAGGCCGTGCTCAAGGATCAGCGCATGCGGGCGCAGGCGCATCTGATCCAGGGCGAAGTGGCGATCCTGATGGACGATCTCAGCCGCCTCGATGAGCGGGTGCGCAAGCTGCAGGGCCATTTCGCCATGGCACAGAAGGATATCGACATGGTGGTCACGTCAGCCGACAAGCTCACCAGGCGCGGCGCCAGGATCGAAGCGCTGGAATTCGAGGCCGGCAGCGGCGATGCCAAGCCCGCCCGCGACAGCGAAGCCGCCGTCAAATCGGTGGAAAGCCGTACCGGGCTTCTGAAGCTGCGGGTGGTTGACGAGGAGTGACCGCTTCGGGCAGTGTCGCGCCCGCATGAAACATGCAGGAGMATGATGTCACTTGCAGGCTCCAGAAGACGGGACACATTCATGATCACAGTTTTCGGGTCCATCAACATGGATCTCATCGCCACGACCGAGCGCCTGCCGAAGCCCGGTGAGACGGTGGCCGGCAACGGCTTTGCCACGGCCGCCGGCGGCAAAGGCGCCAACCAGGCGCTGGCAGCGCGCCGCGCCGGCCGCTACGTGCATATGGCCGGCGCCGTCGGCAAGGATGCTTTCGCTGCGGAGGCGCTGGCTCTGCTCGATGATGCAGGCACCGACCTTTCCCTCATCAACCATGTCGACGCTCCCACCGGCACGGCGCTGATCCTTGTCGGCGGCGATGGCGAGAACATGATTGCCGTCGTTCCCGGCGCCAATGGCCAGGTCACGCCTGCCGATGCCGAGACGGCGATCGGCCGCATGAACGAAGGCGATATCCTGATGCTGCAGCTCGAAGTACCGGCTGCCGCCGTTGAACGCGCGCTGTCGGCCGCCCGCGCCAAGGGCGTCACCAGCATTCTCAACCTCGCGCCGCTGATCCCCGATGCGCCGCGTCTCGGCCGGCTTGCCGATATCGTCATTGCCAACGAGACCGAATTCGAGCGGCTCGCCGGACAGGAGGGCATGGACGCGCAAGCGCGCGAGGCCGCCCTTGTGCGCCTGCATGCGGAAACCGGCCAGACGCTGATCGTGACGCTCGGCGCCGACGGGGTCATCGCCATCCGCGACGGGGCGATTTCAAGGGCGCAGGGCCTCAAGATCGAACCTGTCGATACGGTCGGCGCGGGAGACACTTTCTGCGGCTATTTCGCCGCCAGCCTCGACGACGGCCTCGATTTTGTCTCGGCGCTGCGCCGCGCGGCGGTTGCCGGTTCGCTCGCATGCCTCAAGGCTGGGGCGCAACCTTCGATCCCTTTGAGCGAGGAAGTCGCAGACAGGATATAGAGGCGTCTCATTGCGAAGCCGCCGGCAAAACTCCCTGTAATTCAGGGCGTTCCGGCGATTTTCCTTGTCTCGATCGATCGAGTTTCATTCAAATTTAAGAGATCTCCGGCGATGCTGCTCGTGGTCGCCGGCTCCTTCCCGCCTTTCGGATTCCGGCCATCCACTGCATCATTCCTTAAATCGGAATCGATTTAAGGATAAAATTATGCAGCCATTCAAAGTGCTACAGCGTCCATTGCGCGTCTCGAAAAGACGCGCGGCGCTGTAGGCGGCAGCTCCATGACGGGGCGAAGCCTTTGCTCCTGCGCCGGAGAATGCCCGTTCGGCGCATCCTTGCCTGAGGACCCCATGTTCATTTTTCGCATGAAATCGCTTGCCGCGAAACTCATCGTTATCACCGGCATCGCCATCGCGCTTGTTCTCATCGTTTCGAACTTTTTCCTCATCGGCCAGACCCGGGATCGCGTCCAGACGCTGACGATGGATCAGGCCAACCTCGAGGCAAAATCGATCGCCAATGAAATCGCCGCCAATGTCGGCGAACTCGCCAGCGCCGCGCGCACCATGTCGGGCGTCATCGGCCGCGGCCATGAAGGCAAGTCGCTCGATCGCAAGGGCATGATCAACGTGCTCAAGGCCAATCTCGAGCAGAATGCCTTCGCCTTCGGCAGCTGGTTCTGCGAGCAGCTCGGCGCGCTTGACGGCAAGACCACCGAGATCGCCAACAACAATGACGAAGGCACCAACAAGAACGGCGCCTTCACGCCCTACTGGTCGAAGACCAAGGACGGCGGCATCCAATATTCGACCTTCGACAATGATTATACCGCCGCATGGTGGAAGCTCGCCGCCGACAGTGGCAAGGGCGCGATCACCACGCCCTATATGGCCGAGGGAACGGATGTGCCGACGCTGCTGACCTCGATTGCCTATCCGGTCATGTCTGGCGGCAAGATGATCGGCGTCGGCGGTGTCGATATTTCGCTGAAGTCGCTGACCGACAAGTTGCAGGCGCTGCATCCTTTCGGTTCGGGCCGCGTCACGCTGCTGTCGCAGGCCGGCAACTGGATCGTCGCGCCGATCCCCGACCTGATGACCAAGGAATATGACGGCGAGGGCGCCGACATCGTCAAGACGGCGCTGTCGAGCAAGCAGCCCGGTCTCGTCAGGAACCTCACCTATGACGGCCTCGATCCCTTCGATCGTGTCGTCTATCCGTTCGCGGTCCCCGGCGTCAACGCCACCTGGGTCGTGCTCGTCGACGTGCCGCACACGGCGATCAACGCGCCGGTGCGAGACCAGACCTACATGATGATCATCAACGGGCTGATCGTGCTCGGCGCCGTCATGCTGGCGCTCTATTTCGCGGTCCGCTCTTTCGTGCAGCGGCCGCTCGGCGGACTCGTCGCCAGCGTCAAGGCACTGAGCGACGGCCAATACGGCGAGCCGATCGCCGCCCAGGACCGCAGCGACGAAGTCGGTTCGGTCGCCAAGGCGCTCGAAGGCTTCCGCTTCACGCTCGCCGACAGCCGCCGCCTCGAAGACGAGGCCGCCGACCAGCGGCAGGCCGCCGAGACCGAGCGCAGCCGCTCGGAATCGGAACGCCAGGAATCGGTGTCGCTGCAGCGCCATATCGTCTCGATCGTCGGCGCCGGCCTTTCCGAGCTGTCGCAGGGCAATCTCAGTCATCGCATCACCGACGAATTCCCCGGCGAATACGGCAAGCTGAAACAGGATTTCAACGCCGCCCTTGCGAGCCTCGAAGAGACCATCAACACGATGAACCTCAGCGTCGCCAACATCGGCTCCGGCACCGGCGAAATCAGCAACAGCGCTTCCGACCTCGCCAAGCGCACCGAGCAGCAGGCCGCAAGCCTGGAAGAGACGGCGGCCGCGCTCAACGAGCTCACCGCGCAGGTCGATTCCAGCGCCGAGAATGCGCGCACGGCAGCCGACAACGTCAACCTCGCCTGCCAGGATGCGGAAAAGTCCGGCGAAGTGGTGCAGAAGGCGATTGCCTCGATGCAAGGCATCGAACAATCTTCGACGGAGGTTTCGCGGATCATCGGCGTCATCGACGAGATCGCCTTCCAGACCAACCTGCTCGCCCTGAACGCCGGTGTCGAGGCGGCGCGTGCCGGGGAAGCCGGCAAGGGTTTTGCCGTCGTCGCCCAGGAGGTGCGTGAACTCGCGCAGCGTTCGGCCAATGCCGCCAAGGAAATCAAGACGCTGATCAACACCTCGGCCGTCCAGGTCAAGGAAGGCGTCGATCTCGTCGGGCGCGCCGGCGGCACGCTGCACAAGATCGCCGAACAGGTGATGGGCATCAACGACCTCATCCGGCAGATCTCGGCATCGGCCAGCGAACAGGCTGTCGGCTTGAAGGAAATCAACCAGGCCATGAACCAGATGGACCAGGTAACGCAGCAGAATGCGGCGATGGTGGAGGAAGCGACCGCCGCCAGCGTCGCACTCAACGACGAGGCACAGACGCTGAAGGCGCTCGCCACCCGCTTCAATGTCTCGGGTTCGGGGAACGCCGCAGCGCTTGCCTCGGTCGCGCAAAAGATGCGGGCGCCAGCGGCTGCGGCCCCTTCGCCTCGCGTGAGCGCGCCGGCGATCCGTCGCTCCGTTGCCCCGTCGCGTGGATCCGCTGCCGTGGCGCAAGACAGCTGGGAAGAGTTCTGATCGTTCAACCCCTCATAATGAAAAGGCGCCCGATAGATCAGGCGCCTTTTTGCATTCGAGAATGCGATGCGTTATCGCGCGACGTGCGTCAGGCAGCGTTCGACGTCTGCTCTTCGTTGAGGAAGGCATAGATCGCCTGGGAGGAATCGGTGGCGCGCAGCTTGGCGACCAGATCGTGATCGCGCAGCACGCGGGCGATACGCGACAGAGCCTTGAGATGATCAGCGCCCGCGCCCTCCGGCGCAAGCAGCAGGAACACGAGATCGACCGGCTGGTCGTCCAGCGCCTCGAAATCGACCGGCTGCTCCAACCGAGCGAAGATGCCGACGATCGAATGGAYGTTTCCCAGCTTGCCGTGGGGAATGGCGATGCCGTTGCCGACGCCGGTCGAGCCCAGGCGTTCGCGCTGCAGGATAACGTCGAAGATCTCCCGTTCGGAAAGCCCGGTGATCCTGGCGGCTCTTGCAGCCAATTCCTGAAGCAACTGTTTCTTGGAATTTACTCTGAGGGCGGGAATGATCGCATCCTGATGGAGCAAATCTGCCAATGCCATTTCTTTTTCCTTCTGTCGCCGGGATCAAATGCAAGGAGCGGCGGCAACACCGCCGCTCACCACGCTGATCTCAGCCTTTGATACTGGCTGAATCGATCCAGCCAATATTTCCGTCGTGCCGACGGTAAACGATGTTCAGATGTTCCTTGCCGGGGCTGCGGAACAGGAGAAGCGGCTCGTCGGTCATGTCGAGCGCCATCACGGCGGTGGCGACCGACATGGTCTTCAGCTGCTTGGTGCTTTCAGCGACGATCGCCGGAGCGAAATCGTCGGCGATTTCATCATCGTGATCAGGAACGGAATCCATAACCGTGTAGGAGACCTCTGCAAAACCATTCAGATGGTTTCCGGCGTGATGGTCCTTGAGCTTGCGCTTGTAACGCCGCAGCCGTTTTTCGATCCGCTGGGAGGCAGCGTCGAAAGCCAACTGCGGGTCGGTCGCCTCGCCGGCCGCATGCAGTACCACGCCGCTGTCGAGATGCAGCTTGCAGTCCGCCGAGTAACGAGAACTCGCCTTTTCCACGGTAACCTGGCCGGAATATCCCCCGTCGAAGTATTTCGTGATGGCCATACCAATTTGGTCCTCGATCTTTTGACGGAAGGATTCACCAATTTCCATATGTTTCCCGGATACACGCACACTCATGGAGTTTCCCTTCTTATGGTCGTTTGCGGGTATCAGTTTACGCCAAGCCTCAGGTTCATCCAAGCACTTCGCACAATCTCAAGCAAGATCGGCTTAGGCCTGCGGGTCCTTGGTACCCTTCTGATGCTGGGGATAACTACAGACGCCGTTCGCGGCATCGATTGCGGCGGGCTTCTAGCCAGAGGTTACCGAAAAGTCAATAGGGCGAGAATCACCATCGGCGGCGCCCGGGTAACGTGTAGTCGATACCTTGCTGGGCAAGTTATGCCGCCGATTGCCACCCCATCAACTTTATGCGCTTCGCGCTTGCGTTGCGCTCGCCCTCGCGGGGATCGTCATGGCTGCGACACCTGATATGACGCAGACGAGTCCGATCCAGGCCGTCTGGCTCAGCTTTTCGCCGAGGAAGACGATGCCGATCGCAACACCGATCGGCACTCTGAGATAGGCTTGCGAGGTGGTTCCGACCGAACCCAGCGTCTGGACGAGACGGAAATAGATCGTAAAGGCAAGGGCCGTCGAAAAGGCGGAGAGGGCAAGCAGCGCCAGCACCGATGCCGCCGACGGGTCGAGTTCCCATGGCCGATCGACGACGAGGCTCATGGGCAGGAGAATGACCGCGCCTGAAATCAACGAGCCGGCCGCCGGCACTGCGGGATCGAGCCCCTTGAAGTTCTTGCTGAAAATCGCGGCACCTGCATAGCAGATGGTCGCCAGGATGATGGCAAGCTGCGCCATCAGGCTTTCGCCGAGACCGCCGAGCGCTTCGACGCCGATGACGAGGCAGATGCCGGCAAGCCCGGCCATGACGCCGAAAAGCCTTCGCAGTGTCACCTGCTCATGGCGGGTCATCAGCACGGTCAGCAGGAAGGCGAAGATCGGCGTTGCCGAATTCAGGATCACCGCCAATCCGGCATCGACGGACTGTTCTGCCCAGGCGATCAGCGTGAAGGGGACGACGCTGTTCAGACAGGCCTGAACGAAAAACCGGCGCCAGATCGCACCATCGCGCGGCAGGCGGACACGCCGGTGGCGCAGCACGGCAAGCAGAATACCGCCGGCAATCAGCGTGCGGGCGGCGATCAACGTTATCGGCGGGATGGTCTCGACGCCGATCTTGATGAAGCTATAGGAGGAACCCCAGAGGGTCGCCAGCACCAGCAGCAGGAAAAGCTCCCTGGCAAGGTTCAGATTTTGCGGCGTCATCGTCGGCATTTCGATCTTCGTTCAAGAAAATTCAGATGGTTACAGCGCCGTTGCGCGTCTGAAAAGACGCAGGGCGCTGGAGAGGAATAACGGGATTTGCGGGCGGGATGCTTCGATCCAGGTCGAAGTATGACAGCGTCAGAAGCCGGCGACCTTGGCGAGCGCCCGCTTCTCGCGGCGGCGCTGCACCGAAGAGGCGATGTTCATCGCCTCCCGGTATTTCGCAACCGTGCGGCGGGCAAGATCGACGCCGCCCTTCTTCAGCATGTCGACGATATCGTCGTCGGAAAGCACCGCCTCCGGGCTCTCCTGCAGGATCAGCGCACGGATCTTGTGACGCACGGCCTCGGCCGAATGACTGTCGCCGCCGGCGACGGCGCTGATCGAGACGGTGAAGAAATATTTGAGTTCGAAGAGGCCGCGCGGCGTCAGCATGTATTTGTTCGACGTGACGCGGCTGACTGTGGATTCATGCATCTTGATCGCCTCGGCGACCGTTTTCAGGTTCAGCGGGCGCAGGTAGTCGACGCCATGCAGCAGGAAGGCGTCCTGCTGGCGGACGATTTCGCTTGCCACCTTCATGATGGTTTTTGCCCGCTGGTCGAGGCTGCGGGTCAGCCAGTTGGCGCTCTGCAGGCAATCGGAGAGGAAGGCGTGATCCTCTCCATTCCGAGTCACGCGGGAAAAATAGGACTGGTTTACCAGCACGCGCGGCAGCGTATCCGGATTGAGCTCGACCAGCCAGCCGCCCTCGGAGGAGGCTCTGACGACCACATCCGGCATGATCGCTTCGGAAACACCCGCCTCGAAACCGCTGCCGGGCTTGGGATTGAGCTGGCGGATCTCGCCGAGCATGTCGAGAAGATCTTCCTCGTCGACGCCGCAGAGCCGCTTCAACGTGGCGAAATCGCGCCGCGCCAGGAGTTCGAGGTTTTCGACCAGAGCCTGCATGGCGGGGTCATATCGGTCCTTCTGCCTGAGCTGGATCGCCAGGCATTCGGCGAGGCTGCGGGCGAAAACACCCGGCGGATCGAGGCTCTGGAGGGTGGCAAGCACGCGCTCGGCCTGTGCGAGGCTCGTGCCCAGCCTCTCGCCCGCCTCGACGATATCGGCCTGCAGATAGCCGCAGTCGTCGAGCTGGTCGACGAAATTCTGCGCGACCAGCCGGTCGGCCATGTCAGGCAGGACGAAGGGGATCTGCTGGGCGAGATGATCACGCAGCGACACCTGGCCGGCGACGAAATCATCGAGATCGTAATCGGCGCCCTCGCCGCTGCCCGGCATCGATTTCCACTGGCTGACGAGCTCCGGCGCATCGAGGCGCTGCGGGGCACCGTCATCAGGAAAGACGTTGGTGTAATTGGCGTCGAGTTCGTCGTTCAGCCGGCTCGTGCTGGCGCTGCCGCCATTGTCATACCAGTCGCTGGAAAGCGCCTCGGTCCGGTTGTCGTAACCGTCATCCGACCCAGCATCCTCCGGCTGATGAGCATAMTCGCCGTCTTCGGATTCGCCGCGTTCACCGCCCCCCTCGCCGTCATTCGACGGAAATTCGAGCAGCGGGTTCTTCTCGACTTCCTGGGCGATGAACTGGGTGAGTTCAAAATGCGTCATCTGCAGCAACTGGATGGATTGCATCAGTTGCGGTGTCATCACCAGGGACTGGGTCTGGCGCAGGAAAAGATTGGCGGACAGTGCCATGACGGACGCGAAACTCCCCTCAATTCCTCCGGGAAACCGCGTCCGATCAAGGCTTCAGGCCACGGAAATCCAAGTTGGCCCAAAAATTGCTTTTTTATTGTATTTGGTCAAGCGGAACTATGCCGACAAGGTGAATTTCTGCGGGTCGCCCGGTATCAGAGGCTGAAATTGTCGCCGAGGTAGAGCCGGCGCACTTCCGGATTGTTGACGATGTCGTTCGCCCGGCCATGGGTCAGCACCTCACCGGCATGGATGATGTAGGCGCGGTCGATGAGACCCAGCGTCTCGCGCACATTGTGGTCGGTGACGAGAACGCCGATGCCGCGCGCCGTCAGGTGGTGAACGAGATTCTGGATGTCGGCGACCGAGATTGGGTCGACGCCGGCGAAGGGCTCGTCGAGCAGCATGAAGGTCGGGTCGGTCGCAAGTGCACGCGCGATTTCGAGGCGGCGGCGTTCACCGCCGGACAGGGCGACGGCGGCACTCTTGCGCAGCTTCTGGATATGGAATTCCTCCAGCAGCTCGTTCAGCTTCTGCTCGCGCTCGGCCTTGTCCTTCACATGCACTTCGAGGACGGCGCGGATATTCTCTTCCACTGTCAGCCCGCGGAAGATCGAGGCTTCCTGCGGCAGGTAACCGACGCCAAGGCGCGAGCGGCGGTACATCGGCATGGTCGTGACGTCGTTGCCGTCGATCTCGATCGTGCCTTCATCCACCGGCACAAGGCCGGTGATCATATAAAAACAGGTGGTCTTGCCGGCGCCGTTCGGGCCGAGCAGGCCAACGGCCTCGCCACGGCGCACCACCAGCGAAACGCCGTTGACGACGCGCCGCGTCGCATAGGTCTTCGTCAGACCGCGTGCAATCAGCGTTCCCTGATAGCGGCTCTTGTCGGCGGCGCCCGCAGCTTGTGGCCCGGGCTTGCCGAACATGGTGGATAGCGATGATAATTTCACGTGGGAGGCCGGCTTCTCAGTTCTGCTTCTGCTGCGGTGTATTCGGCTTCGATTTCGGATCGAGCTGAATCTGGACACGCCCGCCGCAGCTTTCAAGCTCCGCCTGGCCAGTCTGCATGTGAACCGTCAGTTTACAGCCGGTGAAGACGTTCGGCCCGTCCGATAGAATAACTTTGTTTCCCTCATCTGCCGTGAGGATGAATGTCTGCGAGGCCATGTCGAAATTGCCGTCATCGGCGGTCGCCGTCTGCGTGCCCGAGGTCAAGAGGACCTTGTCCGTCACCAGGATCTTGTCGATATCAGCACTTCCCGATGCAAGCGAGGCCGACTGCTCCGGCTGGGCGGCGGGTTGGGCGCCGTCAGCAGCCGGCTTTGCCGCCTTATCCTTGTAATAGACGGTCATCTTGCCGGATTGCATCGTCGTCGTGCCCTGGACGACCTTGACCTTGCCGGTGAAGAGCGCGGTGTGTTCCTGGTCATGGATCTCAAGCTTGTCGCTTTCGATCTGGATCGGMTGGTCGTTGGAAAGCTTCATGCCCGACATCGTGGTCGACTGCGCACCCGCGCCCGAGGCCGTCAGAATAAGGGCAAATGCGCCGGCAATGAATGCCATGCCTGTCTTGCAAGTGGAAATGCGACAATCTTTTGTCATGGATGACCCGGCTGGTTAAGTGCCCTGTTTATGGATGGTGGATGGATCGACATTCATTCGAACATTCCCCTCGAATGTGATCACCCGCCCCTTATCGGTTATCTGAAGCGTCTGCGCAACAATGGAGGCATTGTCCTTGGTGATGGTGACGGGGTCGTCGCTCCGCATGTTTCCGCCCTTGATGTCGAGCTGCGCGGACTGGAAATTCGCATTGAGGCCGCTGCTCAGCACCAAAGTGAAGGGGGCCGTCATATGCAGATTGTCGGTGGCGCGGTTGTAGTCGGCGGTAGAGGCGACGACGCGGGCGATCAGGCCGTCATTCATCGGCACAGCGGCCTTAATGGTTTCGAGCGTGATGAGATTGGGATTGCGGATGTCCTGCAACGCCCTTTCGGCCAGCATCGAATAGTTGATGCCGTCGGAATTGCGGCCAGCGATCGCCGGCTTTTCCATCACGACCTTGCCGTTCTCGATCTTGGCGCCTTCCAACTTGATGTTCTCGGGCAGATAGATGCGGACCAACGCCACCGCGGTTAGGCTCGCTGCGATGACCAGGGCCGCCACCGGCAGCAATATTTTCAGCCGGCGCACGCGGGCGGAATGGAACAACGCATCGCCATAGGCATTCTTGCCGGACCCTGAATAGGCGGCATGTCCGTTGTTCTTCAGGGTATCGAGCATAGGCCTTGTCCATGTGCGGTGATCGCCGCGCCTCGATAACAAAGCGGGCCGCCAATCACAGTTCGTTTCGCATTATTACATTGGCTTGCCAATATGGAATTTTTTCTGCAACAAGCAACAAAACGGAAAAACATTTAAAAGTGGCATTCGTACGGGTCGCTGCCACCCTATTTCACCGGATTGATCGGCGGCGTGCCGAAGCCGGTGCCAGCGCTGGAGGTTTCCATGGACAGTTCGATCATCGCGGATCGCCGGCGGCTGCGCCGCAAGCTCGGCTTCTGGCGCCTCATCGCGGTGGCCCTCATCGTGGCACTGGGTTTCGCCTTCTACCACTTTGCCCTCGGCGATGCCGGGACGGAGCGCCCGCATATCGCCCATGTGACGATATCTGGACTGATCGTCGACGACGACGAACTTCTGGAGCGGCTGAAGAAGGTCGAGACCAGCGACCAGGTGAAGGCAGCGGTGATTTCGATCTCGTCGCCCGGCGGCACGACCTATGGCGGCGAAAAAATCTTCAAGGCGATCCGTGCGATATCAGCCAAGAAGCCTGTCGTCTCCGACGTGCGCACACTTGCCGCCTCCGCCGGTTACATGATCGCCACCGCCGGCGATACGATCATTGCCGGCGACAGCTCGATCACCGGCTCGATCGGCGTCATCTTCCAGTACCCGCAGATCCAGCCGCTGCTCGACAAGATCGGCGTCTCGCTGCAGGAGATCAAGTCTTCGCCGCTGAAAGCCGAGCCCTCGCCCTTCCACGAGGCGAGCGAAGAGGCCAAGGCGATGATCCGCAACATGGTGGTCGACAGCTATAACTGGTTCGTCGACCTGGTTGCCGACCGGCGCAAGCTGCCGCGCGACGAGGTGCTGAAACTGGCCGACGGCACGATCTATACCGGCCGCCAGGCGCTGAAGGTGAAACTCGTCGATGCAATCGGCGGCGAGGCTGAGATCCGCGCTTATCTGACGTCGCGCGGCGTCGACGGCGAACTGCCGATGGTGGACTGGGACAAGAAGAGCAATACGCCCTTTCTGCTCGCTGGGGCTGTTTCCCGGTTGATTACGATCTTCGGTTATGATGATCTCATGAAAACCCAGGATATCAATGGAATCCTGCCCCCAAAGTTGCTTCTTGACGGGCTGCTTTCAGTTTGGCAGGTTGGCCACGATTGATAAGAAATCAATAATTTAAGGGGGCGAATGTGATCAAGTCCGAATTGGTGCAGATAGTTGCGGCACGCAACCCGCATCTCTATCACCGCGACGTCGAGAATATCGTCAACGCGGTTCTCGACGAGATCACGGATGCACTGGCTGCGGGTAACCGAGTCGAATTGCGCGGCTTTGGCGCCTTTTCGGTCAAGAACCGCCCTTCCCGCTCCGGTCGCAATCCGCGGACCGGCGATACCGTCTTCGTCGAGGAGAAGTGGGTTCCCTTCTTCAAGACCGGCAAGGAGCTGCGCGAGCGGCTCAATCCCGGCCAGGCCGACGAAGAGGATTGAGCCGTCGCTGCCTGCGGCGAAACCGCACTTGAACTTGAGGGCCGTTTTCCTATTCTGGTAACGCATCGTACTTTACGCGTCTGAAGAGACGCGTGGCGCTGTAAGCATGAAACGCGCCCCGCAAAAAGACCGGCGCAATCTGCCGCGTGGAGACCTCAAATGGCCAAGAAGATCGTCAACCTGTTGATTCTGCTGCCGCTCGGCGTCATCCTCATCGTCTTTTGCGTCGCCAACCGGCAGAGCGTCACGCTCGCCTTCAATCCGTTCCGGCCGGAAGACCAGGTGCTTGCAGTTTCCGCGCCCTTCTTCGTCTTCCTGTTCATCGCGCTGATCACAGGCATGCTGATCGGCGCGGCCGCCACCTGGTTCAGCCAGGGCAAACACCGCAAGCGCGCCCGCACCGAGGCCAAGGAAGCCATTCGCTGGCAAGGCGAGGCCGACCGCCACAAAAACCGTGCCGAGGAAATCGCCGGGCAGCTGCCGGCGCGGTAAAACCGGATTGGCATGTCGACGGCCGGCTTTGGCGGCGTCTCAAACCGGAAAAAAGCTCAATTCCTCATAGTCACCCTCCGGCGAGGCGCCGTTGCCGGTCACCTGGAACCCGTGGGAAAGGTAGAACGCCTTCGCCCGCCGGTTCTTCACCAGGCATTTCAGCCTGTACCGGTGTTGCGGCCATTCCGGCAGGGCGTGCAGCAGCGCCGTGCCAGCGCCCTGCCCATGAAATTCAGGGCTGATATAGAGCATGTGGATGAAATCGTCCTCCGGCCAGAGCGACAGGAAGCCGGCGACGCTGCCGCTTTCATGCGCGCAGACGAAAACCGTCTCGCCATTCGTATGGGCGGCGAAATCCTCGCGATAGAACTTGCCGGGATCGACCCAGACGAATGTTTCGCGGCGCACGGAAAGATAAATCTCCGCGAGCCTTTCCTGGTCTTCCGCCCGCGGCGGCCTGATGGTCCACGTCATGACGTCGATTTAAACAAACCCTCAGCCCGCGCCAAGCCTAACCGGCCGCCATCTTCGCGACGACGGCGGCATTGAAATCCGAAAAGAACCCTTCGGCGAGCTTCTGCGAGGTCGAATCGAGCAGGCGGGCGCCGAGCTGGGCGAGCCTGCCACCGAGTTCGGCCTTCGACCGGTAGTGCAGGATGGTCTCCACACCCCTTTCCTCGAGCACGATATCGGCGCTGCCCCTGGCGAAGCCGGCAAGACCGCCCTTGCCTTCGGCCGACAACGTGTAACTCTTCGGCGCATCGACATTGGAGAGCGTCAGCAGCCCATGGAAGGTGGCAGACAGCAGGCTGAACTTGACCTTGATCGTCGCCTCGAAAGCGCTCGGCGACAGCCGCTCGATGCCCTGACAGCCTGGAATGCAGCCGCGCATGATCTCGGGATCGTTGAGCGCTGCCCAGACGACGTCCCGCGGCGCGGCGATGCGTTCTTCGCCGGTGAAATCCATTCGATGGCCCCATCTCCGATCAGCTCATCTTATCCCAGCGGGAAAGCGCTTTGCCAAGGCGGGACGGAATGTTATCTGCCGGGTTCCGATCTGGCACACATTTGACACACATAGGGGATGGGCCGATGAACGACGAACTGAAGCCCTGGAGCGTGACGGCAAGCCGTATCACCTATGAAGATCGCTGGATCCGGGTCCGGAGCGACGATTGCGTCACCGCCGATGGAACCGTCATCGCGCCGTTCCATGTGCTCGATTATCCTGACTGGATCAACGTCATTCCGCTGATGCCCGACGGGCGCGTGCTGCTGACGCGCGAATACCGGCACGGCCGCGGCGAGATCGTGGCCGGTCTCGTCGCCGGCGGCGTCGAACCCGGCGATAGCAAGACCGGCGATGCGGCGATGACGGCGGCACGGCGCGAACTGCGGGAAGAGACCGGCTATGAAGCCTCGACCTTCGTCAAGCTGCTCACCTCCTATCCGAATGCGGCCAATCACAGCAATGTGGTGACGAGCTGGCTGGCGCTCGGCCTGAGCAAGGTCGGCGAACCGGCATTCGACCCCGGCGAGAAGGTCGACCTGCTGTTTGCGGATCTTGCTGCCACCCTTGGCGACCTGCAGTCCGGCGCCGTCATCATGCAATCGATGCATGTCGCAGCCCTCTATGCGGCGGAAAGCTGGCTTCGCACACAAGCCTCCGAGGGCTTGAAATAGGCGCCGCGCCGGGAGACCCTGTCGTCTTGCCCGGGTCAGGTCGGCTGCGCAGTTGATCCGGCACGCTTTTCTGGGCTACTGCATAATTCAAGTGCTGCAGCGTCCTTTGCGCGTCTCAAAAAGACGCACGGCGCTGTAGAGGACGCAAAGCCGATAAGCCACCCCGACAGAGATGCGGAAGAGCACGTTGAAACAAAGAGAAGGCCGGCCGGGCCAGAAGAAAACATCAGGTCCTTCCGGTGAAAGCCGCAGGGACGATCGGGCAGGCCGGCCGCCAAAGCCGGTCGCGCGGCCCGCGGCAACCCGCGAGGCGGTGCGCGAGGCTGCTGTGCCTGCCGCCGTCGTGCGTCCCCTGATAACACGCAGCGGCGAGCGCCCGACTGAGCGCGTGCCCGTCATCCTCGAATCGCTCGGGGCCGGCGACTTCCACCTGATCGACAGCGGCAACGGCGAAAAGCTGGAGCAATATGGCCCCTACCGCATCATCCGCCCCGAGGCCCAAGCGCTGTGGCGGCCTTCGCTGGCGCCCCAAGTCTGGGAAAAGGTCGATGCCGCCTTCACCGGCGACACCGACGAGGAAGGCACCGGCCGCTGGCGCTTCYCGAAAGAGGCACTCGGCGAGACCTGGCCGCTCAACCTGCTCGGCGTCGATTTCCTCGGCCGCTTCACCTCCTTCCGCCATGTCGGCGTCTTCCCCGAACAGATCGTCCACTGGAGCTGGATGAAAGAGCAGGTCGAAAAGGCCGGCCGGCCGCTGAAGGTGCTGAATCTCTTCGGTTATACCGGCGTCGCCTCGCTTGTCGCCGCCGCAGCCGGAGCCGAGGTCACCCATGTCGACGCCTCGAAGAAGGCGATTGGCTGGGCAAGGGAAAACCAGGCGCTCGGGCGCATGGAGAAGTTGCCGATCCGCTGGATCTGCGAGGACGCGATGAAATTCATCCTGCGCGAAGAACGCCGCGGCAGCCAATACGACATCATCCTCACCGATCCGCCGAAATTCGGCCGCGGCCCCAATGGCGAAGTCTGGCACCTCTTCGAGCATCTGCCGTTGATGCTCGATGTCTGCCGCGAGATCCTGTCGCCAAAGGCGGTGGGCCTGGTGCTGACGGCCTATTCGATCCGCGCCAGCTTCTATTCGATCCACGAGCTGATGCGCGAGACGATGCGCGGCGCCGGCGGCGTGGTCGAATCCGGCGAGCTGGTGATTCGCGAAGCCGGCACCGACGGCAGGACGCAGGGCCGCGCGCTTTCCACCTCCCTCTTTTCCCGCTGGGTGCCCAAATGAGCAAGGACTTCCACGATCAGGGGCCGCGCAGGGTCGGACAGGTGAAGGAAGTCACCTCGCTTGCCAATCCGATCATAAAGGACATCAAGGCGCTGACGAACAAGAAGTCGCGCGAGGAAAGCGGCACTTTCCTCGCCGAAGGACTGAAGCTCGTCATCGATGCGATCGAACTCGGCTGGGCGATCCGCACGCTGGTCTATGCCAAGGCCGCCAAAGGCAAGCCGCTGGTCGAGCAGATGGCGGCAAGGACCGTCGCCTCGGGCGGGCTGGTGCTCGAAGTCAGCGAAAAGGTGATCGCCTCGATCACCCGCCGTGACAATCCGCAGATGGTCGTCGGCATCTTCGAGCAGCGCTGGACACCGCTCAAGGGTATCCGGCCAAAGGAGGGCGAGACATGGGTGGCGCTCGACCGAGTGCGCGACCCCGGCAATCTCGGCACTATCATCCGCACGGCCGATGCGGCCGGCGCTTCCGGCATCATTCTGCTCGGAGAAACGACCGACCCCTTTTCGCTCGAAACCGTGCGCGCCACCATGGGCTCGGTCTTTGCCGTTCCGGTCGCGCGGGCGACACCTGAGGAATTCATCGCCTGGCGGAAATCGGCCGGCGTTTCCGTCGTCGCGACGCATCTTGCCGGCGCGGTCGATTACCGGACGATCGACTACCGGAAGAAGCCGGTCGTGCTGTTGATGGGCAACGAACAATCCGGCCTGCCGGAGCAGCTTGCCAGGGAGGCCGATGCGCTTGCCCGCATTCCGCAGCAGGGCCGCGCCGATTCCCTCAACCTCGCCGTCGCCACCGCCGTCATGCTTTTCGAGGCGCGCCGCCATCTCCTCTCACTTGCCGAGGGCAAATGACCGAACAGACGCATGCACGCCCTGCGCTGTTTTCGCGCCCGGCACCGATCCTCTTCTTCATCGTCGTCGCCGTTCTCATCGACCAGGTTGTCAAGATCACTGTTGATCACACTCTGCCGCTGCAGGAGGCGGTGCCGGTCATTCCGATGCTGGCGCTCTACCGCACCTACAATCTCGGCGTCGCCTTTTCGATGCTGTCCGGCATGGACGGCTGGTTCATCGTCGGCATGCGGCTCGTCATCGTCGCCTTCGTCATCTGGCTGTGGCACCGCACAGCGAAGGACCGCTGGATCGCTCATCTCGGTTATGCGCTGATCATCGCAGGCGCGATCGGCAACCTCGTCGACCGCTTCGCCTATGGTCATGTGATCGATTACATTCTTTTCTACACCGAGAGCTGGTCCTTCGCGGTCTTCAATCTCGCCGACAGTTTCATCACCATCGGCGCGGGTTGCGTCATTCTCGACGAGCTGCTGCTGCCAAAAAAGGCCAGCCGCTAAAATCTTATCGAAATCCTGAAGGCATTCGGAACGGGCCTCATGTTATCCAGATAGCATGCAGAACCTGGGACAGTTGCAGGAAAGATTGTCCGCCGCCTTCGGTGGACCCGCCGCCAAGCCGCATGAGAAGCGGATGGAGGCCTCTTCCTCACGACCCGGCGCATCGGCACCTCAGGGAGCCGATGATCGTCAGAGGGGAACCGCACCGACAAGGCGGCTGCTGTTCTACTGGCTGGGCGGCGCCGGCCTTCTTGCCGCAACGATCCTGATGCTGCTTGCCCATGCCGGCGATCCGTTGCTTCTTTCGGGCGGCCTTGTCGTTCTTGGCCTTGCCGTCATCGCCAGTTATGCCCTGCTGATGGTTCGGCCGCGCAAGGCCGGGCAAGGCCCCGGCAAATCCCTGCAGGATTGGAACGCTGGCGCAAAGCTGTTTGCCGACGTGCACGACGTGCTCGGCGACATCACGGTCAGCCGGACCATGGACCGGCGCATCATCTCCGCCAACGATACTTTTCGCCGCCTGAGCGGGCGGCTGCGTCCGGAAGGAAAAACCTGCGAGGAGATCGGGCTTGCCTTCCGCCCCGGCCCGATACCGCACTGCTACGATGTCGAGATCTCGACACCGGAGGGCCAGCGCATCTTCCTCTGGCGCGACGTCGTCACCCGCGACCCGGCAAATGGCCGCCTGCTGCTGCAGAGCGTTGCCCGCGACGTGACCGACGAGCGGCTCATCGCGCAGGGTCGCGAAGAGGCCCGGCAGAAGGCCGAATATAACAGCGCCGCCAAATCGAGGCTGCTTGCCACCGTCAGCCACGAGGTGCGCACGCCGCTTTCCGGCATCCTCGGCATGACGCATCTGATCGCCGAGACGCGGCTGACGCAGGAACAGCAGAACTATCTCGCGAACATCCGCCAGTCCGGCCATGCGCTGACACAACTCGTCGAGGATCTGCTCGACTTCTCCACCATTGAGGTCGGCCGCTTCGCGCTGCACCCGCGCTCGGAATCGCTGCGCAAGCTTCTGGAAAGCGTCGTCGAGATGCTCGCCCACCGGGCGCATGAAAAGGGTATCGAGATCGGCGCCACAGTGTCGTCCGACGTGCCCGAAAATATGAGCTTCGACCCGGCGCGGCTGCGCCAGGTTCTCTTCAACGTCATCGGCAATGCCGTGAAGTTCACCCAGGTCGGCGGTGTCTTCATCCGCGTATCGCTCGACGCCGACGACATCTCGATCACCGTCACCGATAGCGGTCCCGGCATGACGACGGAGGAGCAGGCGCGCGTCTTCGGCGAGTTCGAGCAGGGCGGGAGCGTTGCCGACAAGAGCAGCGGGACCGGGCTCGGCCTTGCCATCTCCGCCCGCATCATGCGCGAATTTAACGGCGCGCTGACGGTTGCCAGCGAAAAGGGCAAAGGCAGCGAATTCACCATCCGCTTCCCTGTCGATATCGGCAGTGAGCGCCCCGACCGGCGAAACACGCTGCTTGCCGGCAACAGCGTCGTGCTGCTCGCCCCAGCCGGTGCGGCGCGCACAGCCATTGCCGAGACGATCACCACGCTCGGCGGCCTCTGCCATCTCGTCGGCGACGGCGAGACGGCGCGGGCAACACTGCTCGGCCTGGCAAAGGGCGGACGGCGGCCGACCGATATCATCATCGACCATCGGATGTCGGCAGAATTTTCCGCCCATCTTGCCGATCGCGCCGACATCGCCGCCCTTGGCCTGCGCAAGGTGCTGCTCGTCAATCCGGAAGAGCGCAGCGCCCATCCGCTCGACCTTTTCGACGCCTGGCTCATCCGGCCGCTGCGCGAGCAGTCGCTGATCGACGTGCTGCGCGGGCGCATGCGCGGCATGGAGAAGCGCGACGCGCTGAACGACAACCAGCCGGGCTTCGGCCTTTCGGTGGCGGAGACGTTGGTTGCCGCCAGCGGGCTCAGCATCCTGCTCGGCGAGGACGACCCGATCAATGCCATGCTGGTGCGCGTCGTCCTGGAAAAGGGCGGGCATAAGGTGCGCCATGTCGAAGATTTCGAGGCCCTGCTCGACTACGCGCTCTGCGAGGCGAATGCCCGGCCCGATATCATCATCAGCGACCTCTCGATGCCTGGTGGTAACGGCATCGAAATGCTGGGACGCCTGCGCGGCCATGAACGGCGGCTCGATCTTGCCTCGGTGCCGGTGATCGTGCTGACCGCCGACAAGAGCGACGAATCGCGCCGCCAGGTCTTGCTGAATGGCGCCAACCGCGTCATGGTAAAGCCGGTCGATCCGGTGCGGCTGCTGACCGAAGTTCAGGCGGTTGCCGCCCTTTCCGCCCGCCGGGCAGAGGCGCGGTGAGCGCCTCAGAAACCGGCACACTTCTTGCGCCTGGAAACTCAAAATGTCACTTTCCTGTCGCAGAGAAGTGTTTTATGGCGTCGATAAGCCGGCAACGGGAGAATCGTCATGTCCGCCATCGACATCCTGAATCGTGACACCACCGCGGAGCCCGCACGGCCCTCGACGGCTGCTGTCCAGAAGGACGGCGATATCCTCGGCCGCATCGGCAATCTGGAGACCCGCCTTGCCCGCACGGCATGCGAGATCGATGCCGCCCAGGCCGTGCGCTACCGCGTCTTCGTCGACGAAATGAAGGCGCAGCTGCCTCTGGACGCCATGCGCCGCCAGCGCGACGTCGACGCCTATGATGCTGTCTGCGATCATCTTCTCGTTCTCGACCGCTCGATCGAGGGCGACCCGGAAGACCAGATCGTCGGCACCTACAGGCTGTTGCGTCAAGATGTCGCCATCGCCAATGGTGGTTTTTACTCGGCTTCCGAATTCGAAATCGACGGCCTCATCGCCAAACATCCGGACAAGCGCTTCATGGAGCTCGGCCGCTCCTGCGTGCTGCCGGAATACCGCACCAAGCGCACCGTCGAGCTCCTGTGGCAGGGCAACTGGGCCTATGCGCTGAAGCATGGCGTCAGCGCCATGTTCGGCTGCGCCTCTTTCCCCGGCGTCTATCTCGAAAGCCACGCGCTGGCGCTGTCCTTCCTCTATCACAATGCGCTGGCGAAGAACGAATGGGCTGTCGGCGCCCTGCCGGATCTGGCCCGCAACATGGACCTGATGCCCGTCGAGGCCATCAACCCCAAGCGGGCGCTGATGGCCCTGCCACCGCTGATCAAGGGCTATCTGCGCCTCGGTGCGATGGTCGGCTCCAGCGCGGTCGTCGATCATGCCTTCAACACGACCGACGTGCTGATCGTGCTGCCGATCACCAGCATCTCGGACCGTTACCTGAATTATTACGGCGCCGACGCCGGCCGCTTCGCCAGCTAGAACCTTTCCCAGTCACCGCGCCGGCAATGCTTCAGGGCATGATCTCTATCGGGGTATGAGCGGGGACGCGGGCCCAGATATCGCGCATCTCCGCGTTGGTTACTGCAACACACCCATCCGTCCAATCCCAAAGGTGATGGACGTTTCCGAATAGGCCCCAGCCATTGGGAAGCCCGTGGATCATGATATCGCCCCCGGCTGGAAAGCCTCCGGCTTCAGCATTGCGCCGATCATCCGGGTTTGGATAGGAAATATGYAGGCTCAGATACGCCATAGACTTTGGATTTCGCCAGTCTATTTCATAACGCCCTTCAGGTGTTTTCTCGTCACCTTCTCGTTGCTTGGGCCCGGCATCGGCAGCCGTGCCTAAAGAAATCCGGTATGTAGAGATGGGAGCATCGCCTCTGAGAAGGACCATGCGACGTTCGGATTTATAAACGCGAATGAGGTCAGCCCGTTGTTCCAATGGCGCATCCGGAGGCGGCGAGCCTGAGCCGACCCTGGCCATCAATTTCGTATAAGCGAAGCAGCTGGCAACCACGATGACTAAAACGACAAGCTTGTTTCTCAACTTGATCTCATCTTCAGGAGGCGCGCTCGAGGCCGGGCACGATCGGGCCGGCAATGGCTAGAGCATGATGCCGAAAGTGTGCGCGGTTTTCGGACGACATCATGCTCTATTTCTTTGATTTAGATCAGGATTCAGATTTTAGGCCGATCGGGCCTAAAATCATCCTGATCTAGCAAGCCTTGGCGATCATGATGCTTCACCCCTCGGCGCCAGTCTAAAGCCGGATAAATGCCCGGCCGACGCACTGTCAGCCGGGCACCAAAAGGCGTCTCAGAAACGCAGGACGAGGTTTACGAACCCGCCCCATAGGCGGCGATCGCCGCCATGTTGACGATGTCGCTGTCCTTGGCGCCCATCGAGGTGATCTGCACCGGCTTGTCGAGGCCGACGAGGATCGGGCCGATCACCGTGGAGCCGCCGAGTTCCTGCAGCATCTTGGTCGAGATCGAGGCCGAGTGGAAAGCCGGCATGACGAGAACGTTGGCCGGGCCGGAGAGGCGGCAGAAGGGATATTGCTCCATCACCTTGCGGTTCAGGGCGACGTCGGCGGCCATCTCGCCGTCATATTCGAAATCGACGCGGCGCTTGTCGAGGATCTTCACCGCCTCGCGCACCCGCTCGGAGCGTTCGCCCGAGGGATGGCCGAAGGTGGAATAGGCCAACATCGCGACACGCGGCGGATAACCCATGCGCCGCGCCAGACCGGCGGCCTCTTCGGCGATATCGGCAAGCTCTACGGCCGTCGGCATGTCGTGCACCGCCGTATCGGCAACGAAGACCGTGCGGCCGCGGCAGAGCGCCAGCGACACGCCGATGACGCGGTGGCCTGGCTTCTCGTCGATGCAGCGGCGCACATCTTCGAGCGCCGTCGAATAGTTTCGGGTGATGCCCGTCACCATGCCGTCGGCGTCGCCGAGCGCCACCATGGTGGCGGCGAAGTGGTTGCGGTCGTTATGGATCAGCCGCTGGGCGTCGCGGTGGAGATAACCCTGCCGCTGCAGCCGGGCATAGAGATAGTCGATATAGGCCTCGACCCGGGTCGAAAGCCGGGCATTGACGATTTCGAAGCCCGGCCGGTTGAGATCGATGCCGGCGCGTTCCGCCGTCGCCCGGATCAGATCCTCGCGGCCGAGCAGGATGGCGGTGCCGAGCTCCTGGTTGGCATAGGACATCGCGGCGCGCAGGACCTGTTCTTCCTCGGCCTCGGCAAAGACGATCCGCTTCGGATGGYGGCGGACACGCTCGTAGAGTCTGGCGAGCGTCGAGGCGATCGGATCGCGGCGCGCCGAAAGCTCGCGGGCATAGCCGGGCATGTCGGTGATGACCTTGCGGGCAACGCCGCTTTCGATCGCGGCTTGCGCGACTGCGACCGGGATCGCCGAGATCAGCCTGGGATCGAAGGGAACGGGGATGATGTATTGCGACCCGAAACGCGGCCGGTTGCCCTGATAGGCGGCAACCACGTCATCGGGCACGTCCTCGCGGGCCAGATTTGCCAGCGCCTTGACGGCGGCGATCTTCATCGCGTCGTTGATTGTCGAGGCACGGACATCGAGAGCGCCGCGGAAGATATAGGGAAAGCCGAGGACGTTGTTGACCTGGTTCGGATAGTCCGAACGGCCGGTCGCCATGATGGCGTCGTCGCGGATGCGGGCCACCTCTTCCGGCGTGATTTCGGGATCGGGATTGGCCATGGCGAAGATGATCGGCCGCTCCGCCATCGAGCGGATCATCTTGGCCGAAAACGCGCCCTTCTGCGACAGGCCGAAAACGACGTCCGCGCCTTTCATCGCCTCTTCCAGCGTGCGCGTGTCGGTCTTTGCCGCATGCGCCGATTTCCACTGGTTCATGCCCTCGGTGCGGCCCTGGTAGATGACGCCCTTGGTGTCGCAGAGGATGACGTTCTCAGGCGCAAAACCCATCGCCTTGATGAGTTCGACGCAGGCGATCGCCGCAGCACCCGCACCGTTGCAGACGAGCTTCGTCGTCTTCAGGTCGCGACCGGTCAGCTCCAGCGCGTTGATCAGGCCGGCAGCGGCAATGATCGCCGTTCCATGCTGGTCGTCATGGAAGACGGGAATATCCATCAGCTCGCGCAGCCGGCTTTCGATGACGAAACAATCCGGAGCCTTGATATCCTCAAGGTTGATGCCGCCGAAGGAAGGACCGAGGAAGCGCACGCAGTTGATGAACTCGTCGACATTTTCCGTATCGATCTCGAGGTCGATGGAATCGACGTCGGCAAAGCGCTTGAAGAGCACCGCCTTGCCTTCCATGACAGGCTTCGAAGCCAGCGCGCCGAGATTGCCGAGGCCGAGGATTGCCGTGCCGTTGGAAATGACGGCGACCATATTGCCGCGCGCCGTGTAATCATAGGCGGTCTGCGGATCGGCCGCGATTGCCTTGACGGGCACGGCAACGCCCGGCGAATAGGCAAGCGAGAGGTCGCGCTGCGTCGCCATCGGCTTGGTCGGGTTGATCTCCAGCTTGCCGGGCCGGCCCATTGCGTGAAAATCGAGCGCCTCCTGGTCGGTAACTGAGGTCACCGGCCGGTCCTTCTTATCGATATCGGGCATAAATCCTCCAACGTCCTGTGGGCGACGCTTTGCTCTTCCTCAAATGCTGTTGTCATCTATAGCGGCGCGCGGATAGGGTTGGCACCTGTTTTTTTGGGAAAAACTCCACCTCCGTGAACGCACGAATAGACACAGGGAATGAAGCCTTTTCGGCGGCCGAGCTCGCCACGGCGGAAAGCCGTGCCTCGGCGACGCCGATGATGGAGCAATTTATCGAGATCAAGGCGAACAATCCGGGTTCGCTGCTCTTCTATCGCATGGGCGATTTCTACGAGCTGTTCTTCGAGGATGCGCTGGAAGCCTCACGCGCGCTCGGTATCACGCTGACGAAGCGCGGCCAGCACATGGGCCAGGATATCCCGATGTGCGGCGTTCCGGTGCATGCGGCCGACGATTATCTGCAGAAGCTGATTTCGCTCGGCTTCCGCGTCGCCGTCTGCGAGCAGATCGAGGATCCCGCGGAAGCGAAGAAACGCGGCGCGAAATCCGTCGTCAGGCGTGACGTCGTCCGCCTCGTCACTCCCGGCACGATCACCGAGGAAAAGCTGCTTTCGCCCTCGGAATCCAACTATCTGATGGCGCTGACCCGCATTCGCGCCAGCGGCGAGGCCTTGCTGGCCCTTGCCTGGATCGATATTTCCACCGGCGTCTTCCGGCTTGCCGAGACCGAAGCCTCGCGCCTGCTTGCCGATATCCTGCGCATCGATCCGCGCGAACTCATCCTGCCCGACACGATCTTCCACGATCCCGAACTCAAGCCGGTCTTCGACGTGCTCGGCCGGACAGCCGTGCCGCAGCCGGCCGTGCTCTTCGACAGCGCCAGCGCCGAAGGCCGGATCGCGCGGTATTTCGGCGTCGCGACGCTCGACGGCTTCGGCACTTTCTCGCGCGCCGAGCTGGCGGCCGCCGCTGCCGCCGTCGCCTATGTCGAGAAGACGCAGATCGCCGAGCGGCCGCCGCTTGGAAAGCCGGAGCGGGAAAGTGCGGCTTCGACACTGTTCATCGACCCCGCTACCCGCGCCAATCTCGAGCTTGCCCGCACGCTTTCGGGCGATCGCAACGGTTCGCTGCTGAAGGCGATCGACCGCACTGTCACCGGCGGCGGCGCCAGGCTTCTCGCCGAACGGCTGATGTCGCCGCTGACCGATCCCGCCTGCATCAATGCGCGGCTCGACTCGATCGGCTTCTTGATCGACGAACCCTTGCTCTGCGGCAATCTGCGCGACACGCTGAAACATGTGCCCGACATGCCGCGCGCGCTGTCGCGCCTGGCGCTCGACCGCGGCGGCCCGCGCGATCTCTGGGCGATCCGCCAGGGTCTTGACGCGGCGGGCGGAGTTGCGGCGATGCTCGGCAAGGCGATGCTGCCCGAAGAGCTCAGCCAGGCGCTGTCCGGGCTGCACGCCCTTCCCGCCGCACTGGAAAACTTGCTTGCCGAAACGCTCGCCGACGAATTGCCGCTGTTGAAACGCGATGGCGGCTTCCTGCGTGACGGTGCCAGCGCCGAGCTCGACGAGGTCCGGGCACTGCGCGACCAGTCGCGTCGCGTCATTGCCGGCCTGCAATTGCAATATGCCGAGGAAACCGGCATCCGGTCGCTGAAGATCAAGCACAACAACGTTCTTGGTTATTTCATCGAAGTCACCGCCGGCAATGCCGCACCGATGACGGAGACGGCGGACGCGAAGGCCCGCTTCATCCACCGCCAGACGATGGCGAACGCGATGCGCTTCACCACGACCGAACTTGCCGACCTCGAAAGCCGTATCGCCAATGCCGCCGACCAGGCGCTGACGATCGAACTCGAAGCCTTCGACAGGATGACGGCGGCCGTCGTTGCGGAAGCCGAGGCGATCAAATCGGGCGCCCGGGCGCTTGCCGTCATCGACGTCGCCGCAGGTCTGGCGCTTCTCGCCGAGGAGCAGGCCTATTGCCGCCCGCAGGTCGACAGCTCCAAGATGTTTGCCATCGAGGGCGGCCGCCATCCGGTCGTCGAGCAGGCGCTGCGGCGGCAGGCGGGCGGCCCCTTCGTCGCCAATCATTGCGATCTGTCGCCCAAGACCGGCGATCGGGACGGGGCGATCTGGCTGCTGACCGGCCCTAATATGGGCGGCAAGTCGACCTTTCTGCGCCAGAACGCATTGATCGCCATCCTGGCGCAGATGGGCTCCTTCGTGCCGGCGACATCGGCCCATATCGGCATCGTCGACCGGCTTTTCTCGCGCGTCGGCGCCTCCGACGATCTGGCGCGCGGGCGCTCGACCTTCATGGTCGAGATGGTGGAAACGGMGGCGATCCTCAACCAGGCGAGTGACCGTTCCCTCGTCATCCTCGACGAGATCGGCCGCGGCACCGCGACGTTCGACGGTCTTTCGATCGCCTGGGCCGCCGTCGAGCACCTGCATGAGGCCAATCGCTGCCGCGGCCTCTTCGCCACGCATTTCCACGAGCTGACCGTGCTTTCGGAAAAGCTTGGCCGGCTATCGAACGCGACGATGCGCGTCAAGGAATGGGACGGCGACGTCATCTTCCTGCACGAGGTCGGGCCGGGTGCGGCGGACCGCTCCTACGGCATTCAGGTCGCGCGCCTTGCCGGGCTTCCGGCCTCGGTCGTGGCGCGAGCCCGTGATGTGCTGACCCGCCTGGAAGATGCCGACCGCAAGAACCCGGCGAGCCAGCTGATCGACGACCTGCCGCTTTTCCAGGTGGCGGTGCGCCGCGAGGAAACAGTCCGTGGGGCCTCCAAGGTCGAGGAGGCGTTGAAGGCGATGAGCCTTGACGACATGACGCCGCGCGAGGCAATGGATGCGCTTTACGATCTCAAGAAGAAGCTGAAATAGGAGCGCGCCGTGTTCATGGAAAAACTGGTTCGCGAAACCGAGCGCCTCTCGCTCATCTGCTCCATGCTCGATACGATGCGGCGCGCCGATAAGGACCGCAACGCCCGCGGCTGGACGTCGCCGATCGGCATGCTGAAAATAACCCGCTGCTGCGCTGTGATCTCGGAGCTCGGAACCTCGATTGCCAAGGCCGGCTATCGCGAATGCGACAGGCAGGCGCTTGAGGAGATCATGCGCGAGACACGGCAGGTGCTGCATCTGCTGAATGCGCGGGCTGCCGGCTGAGGATTCCGGGAAAGCCGGCGGCTTGCGTCAAAGCGCCCTCGCCTCTTGCAGCGAACCAACACCATTTCGCCAAATTTAAAGGTTCTTGCAGTATCAAAGCCCGTGTCAATCGCCGGGCAAAGGGGCTATAGCGCATGCAGACGAAACAAGCGGCAGGCCGTGAACCGGCAGTCCGGCATGAACAGGAAACCGCCCCGGCGATAGCGATGCGCGACCTCGATTTCTCCAATATCCTCGACGTCGAGCTCTTGCAGAAGCAGTGTGACGCCGTTGCCGAGGCCAACCGCAACCGGCCCGACATCCTGCGCGCCGATCTTCTGGCCGTGCTGAAGAAGGCGAGCACGGAGGGCCGGCAGAAGGCGCGCGAGGCACTTATGGCCGACGGCGGCGGGCTGAACTGCGCCTACCGGATTTCCTGGCTGCAGGACCAGATCATCACCGTCCTCTACAATTTCGCCACCGCCCATATCTTTCCGCATCAGAAAGACAAGTTTGCGGTGACCGCCGTTGGTGGCTACGGCCGCGACACGCTGGCGCCGGGCTCCGATATCGACCTGCTCTTCCTCTTCCTGCCGAGGCCGGCGGAAGAGACGCACAAGGCGGTCGAATTCATGCTCTATGTGCTCTGGGACATGGGCTTCAAGGTCGGTCACGCCACCCGCACGGTGGAGGAATGCATCGCGCTTTCCAAGTCCGACATGACGATCCGCACCGCCATCCTGGAGATGCGCTACATCTGCGGCCTGCAGCGGCTGGGAACCGAGCTCGAGACCCGCTTCGACAAGGAAATCGTCACCGGCACCGGTCCCGAATTCATCGCCGCCAAGCTTGCCGAGCGCGACGAACGCCACCGCAAGGCGGGCGACACGCGTTATCTGGTCGAACCGAACGTCAAGGAAGGCAAGGGCGGGCTTCGCGACCTGCACACGCTGTTCTGGATCTCGAAATATTATTATCACGTGCGCGACCAGGCGGAACTGGTCAAACTCGGCGTGCTGTCCAAGCACGAATACCGTCTGCTTGAGAAAGCCGACGATTTTCTCTGGGCGGTGCGCTGCCATATGCACTTCCTGACCGGCAAGGCCGAGGAGCGCCTGTCCTTCGACATCCAGCGCGAGATCGCCGAAGCCTTCGGCTATCACACGCGCCCGGGCCTTTCGGCCGTCGAGCGCTTCATGAAGCACTATTTCCTTGTCGCCAAGGATGTCGGCGATCTCACGCGCATCCTCTGCGCTGCGCTTGAAGACCAGCAGGCGAAGTCGATCCCGGGCCTGACCGGCGTCATCAGCCGCTTCACCCATCGCAATCGCAAGATCGCCGGCAGCGTCGAATTCGTCGAAGACCGCGGCCGTATCGCGCTCGCCGACCCCGAGGTCTTCAAGCGCGATCCGGTCAACATCATCCGGCTCTTCCATGTCGCCGACATCAATGGGCTGGAATTCCATCCGGATGCGTTGAAGCGCGTCACCCGTTCGCTCGCGCTGATCGACAACGCCTTGCGGGAAAACGACGAGGCGAACCGGCTGTTCATGTCGATCCTGACGTCGAAGCGTGATCCGGCGCTGATCCTGCGCCGCATGAACGAGGCCGGCATGCTCGGCCGCTTCATCCCCGAATTCGGCAAGATCGTCGCGATGATGCAGTTCAACATGTATCATCACTATACGGTCGACGAACATCTGATCCGCACCGTCGACATTCTCTCCGAGATCGACAAGGGGCGCGCCGAGGATCTGCATCCGCTCGCCAACAAGCTGATGCCCGGCATCGAGGACCGCGAGGCGCTGTATGTCGCCGTTCTCCTCCACGACATCGCCAAAGGCCGCCAGGAGGATCATTCGATCGCCGGCGCCCGCGTCGCCCGCAAGCTCTGCGCCCGCTTCGGCCTGTCGCAGAAGCAGACTGAGATCGTCGTCTGGCTGATCGAGGAACATCTGACCATGTCGATGGTGGCGCAGACCCGCGACCTCACCGACCGCAAGACGATCACCGATTTCGCCGACCGCGTACAGTCGCTCGACCGGCTGAAGATGCTCCTGATCCTGACGATCTGCGATATCCGCGCCGTCGGTCCGGGCGTCTGGAACGGCTGGAAGGGCCAGCTTCTGCGCACGCTCTATTATGAAACCGAGCTGCTGCTCGCCGGCGGCTTTTCGGAGGTCTCCCGCAAGGAGCGGGCCAATGCCGCCGCCGAGGCGCTGCATTCAGCGCTCGCCGACTGGAGCCAGAAGGACCGCAATACCTATACCAAGCTGCACTACCAGCCCTATCTGCTTTCCGTGCCGCTGGAAGACCAGATCCGCCACGCCCATTTCATCCGCCAGGCCGATAAGGCGGGCCAGGCGCTCGCGACCACGGTGCGCACCGACAGTTTCCACGCGATTACAGAGATCACCGTGCTGTCGCCCGACCATCCGCGGCTGCTCGCCGTCATTGCCGGCGCTTGTGCCGCGGCCGGCGCCAACATCGTCGACGCCCAGATCTTCACCACATCGGACGGGCGGGCGCTCGACACCATCCATGTCAGCCGCGAATTTACCGACGATGCCGACGAGCTGCGGCGTGCGGCGACGATCGGACGGATGATCGAGGACGTGCTGTCCGGCCGCAAGCGGCTGCCCGAGGTCATCGCGACGCGCGCGCGCAACCGCAAGAAAAGCAAGGCTTTCGTCATTCCGCCGTCGGTCAACATCACCAACAGCCTGTCGAACAAGTTCACCGTCATCGAAGTCGAATGCCTCGACCGGCCGGGACTGCTGTCCGAGATCACCGCCGTGCTGTCCGATCTGTCGCTCGACATCCAGTCGGCCCGCATCACCACCTTCGGCGAGAAAGTGATCGACACCTTCTACGTCACCGATCTGGTCGGCCAGAAAATCTCCGGCGACAGCAAGCGYGCCAACATCACCGCCCGGATGAAGGCCGTCATGGCCGAGGAGGAGGACGAACTGCGTGAGCGCATGCCTTCTGGCATCATCGCGCCCGCCGCCACCGCCCGGACATCGCCCTCCACCGACAAGAAAGCCGGTTCCCCCGTATGAGCCAACACGCATGAGCCCAAACGCATGAGCCTCGTCAAGAAATTCGCGACCGTCGGCGGCGCAACCCTCGGGAGCCGCATCTTCGGCTTCGCCCGCGAAACGCTGATGGCAGCCGCCCTCGGCACCGGACCGATGGCCGACGTCTTCTACGCCGCCTTCCGCTTTCCGAACCTCTTCCGCCGGCTGTTTGCCGAGGGTGCCTTCAACGCCGCCTTCGTGCCGCTCTTTGCCAAGGAGATCGAGGCAAACGGTACGGAAGGCGCCAAGCGCTTTTCGGAAGAAGTCTTCGGCGTGTTGTTTTCGGTGCTGCTCCTCATCACCATCGTGATGGAGCTTGCCATGCCGCTCTTGGTGCGCTTCGTCATCGCGCCGGGTTTTGCCGACGATCCCGACAAGTTCTCGATCACCATCCGCATGGCGGCGGTGATGTTTCCCTATCTGATGTGCATGTCGCTGACGGCGATGATGAGCGGCATGCTGAATTCGCTGCATCATTTCTTCGCCGCCGCCATCGCGCCGGTCTTCCTCAATGTGGTGATGATCGGGGCGCTGTTTTATGCGCTTTATACCGGCGCCGATCCGCTGGCGACCGCCTGGTATCTCTCCTGGGGCGTTCTTGCCGCCGGCGTCCTGCAGCTCGCCGTCGTCTATGTCGGCGTGCTTGCGGCCGGCATGAGCATCGGCTTCCGTTTCCCAAAGATGACGCCGAACGTCAAGCGGCTGCTGATCCTGGCGGTGCCGGCTGCGGTGACGGGCGGCATCACCCAGATCAACCAACTGATCGGTCAGGCGATTGCGTCGTCCCGCGACGGCGCGATCGCAGCGTTGCAATATGCCGACCGCATCTATCAGCTGCCGCTCGGCGTCGTCGGCGTCGCCGTCGGCGTGGTGCTTCTGCCGGAACTTGCCCGGGCGCTGAAGGGCGGCAACCTGCGCGAGGCTGGAAACCTGCAGAACCGCTCGATCGAATTCGTGCTGTTCCTGACGATCCCTGCCGCCTTCGCGCTCTGGATCCTGTCCGACGAGATTATCCGCGTGCTCTATGAGCGCG
Organism: Rhizobium sp. 01N447_2; assembly: GCF_056399245.1. Lineage (NCBI taxonomy): Bacteria > Pseudomonadati > Pseudomonadota > Alphaproteobacteria > Hyphomicrobiales > Rhizobiaceae > Rhizobium > Rhizobium sp. 01N447_2. The sequence goes on along the minus strand of NZ_JBFTQY010000002.1, from coordinate 135,749 downwards.
GCGCCTTCCATCAGGAAAATACCGCCGTCGTCGGCTCGATCCTGGCGATTTACGGCATCGGCCTGCCGGCCTTCGTGCTGATCAAGGCGCTGCAGCCCGGCTTCTATGCCCGCGAGGACACCAAGACGCCAATGCGCTTTTCGGCCATCGCGGTTGCGACCAACTGCGCCACGGCGCTGACCCTCTTCCCCTATATGGGCGCGCCCGGCATAGCGGTTGCCGAAGCCACCGCCGGCTGGATCAGCACCGTGCTGCTGTTCAGCACGCTTTTGCGCCGTGGCCATCTGACATGGGAATGGGCGCTGGCAAAGCGCACCGCCCTGCTGATCGTCGCTGCGGCCGTGATGGGTGCTGCCATTGTCTTCCTGAAGCAGCACTGGGCGCCGTGGCTTGCTTCCGGCGCGCCGCTTATCACCAAGATCGGCACCCTCGGGCTGCTGATTGCGATCGCCATGCTGATCTATTTCGCCGCCGCTTTCCTGGTCGGCGGGGCAAATCTCGGCATGATCCGACGCAATCTCAACCGCAAGCCGGCACCGGCAAAGGACGGGTGAGGTCGCACTTTTCCTGTTATTGCTTCAGCAATCGACCCATCGTCGCTGCGGTCCGACGTCGACATGGATGATGCCGTTGCAATAGCTGCCGATGCCGCCGATGCCCGGCGCGCTTCTTGCGGCTGATATGATGGTGCGCTCCGACAGGCCGGGCATCCTGAAATCGGCCGCCAGACATTTCCCGTGGAGGGACCCATGGCGGCGGGGATGCGGCCTGTGACCCGAGGTTATCACGGGGCGGCGGCCGGTCTTCGCAGCAATATACGACAGGACCGCTCGCAGGCGCCCGGGAAAGCAGCCGGCACGAACGCTGACGGTCTGGACCGTGTAGGCGAGGCGTGCCTCATGTTTTGGAAGATGAACACCGTGCCGTTTCATGTCTTGACCGACGGCACCGGTTGCTGATTGTAGGGCGAAAAGGCCTGCCATGGCGAGCAAAGTTGCGTTCTGCATGGTCCCTCCGATCGGCTATCGCAGCAACCCCATCGGCGCCGGTGCCACGCGGCGGATTTTCAGTTCAAAAAAAGCTTTTTTGTGAAATTTTATACTCCATTATGAGTAAGACGGTTGATCAATTCGGCTTAAAAACCGGGATATCGCCGCTCGAAACTGGAATAAACATCTCAAACGCGAGGTAACACATGATGATCCAGTCTCTTTTCCTCGTCACTCTCGTCGTCGACGACTACGACCGCGCCAAGGCCTTCTATTGCGACGACCTCGGTTTCGATTGCCTTCAGGACGAGCCGCAGCCGGAGGGCAAGCGCTGGGTGGTGGTGAAGCCAAGGGGTGGGGATGGCGCCGCGTTTCTGCTGGCGCAGGCGGCAGACGAGACGCAGCGCGCAGCCATCGGCAATCAGACCGGCGGTCGTGTCGGCTTCTTTCTGAAGACCGACGATTTCGCCCACGACCATGCCGCGATGCTGGCGGCCGGCGTGCGCTTTCTGGGAGAGCCGCGTCACGAGGTTTACGGCACGGTGGCGGTCTTTGCGGATCCCTACGGCAACACTTTCGATCTGATCCAGCACACTGCCGCCTGAACCCCTTGATTGCGACCGATTGCCCGTGCATAAGCCGCGGCGTTAGCAATATGGGCGAAAAGCCCTGCTGTATTCTGCAGCAATTTAAACTGTGACAGCGTGGGCCCTCCACCAGCCTATTGAGGACGACATGAACGAATTCAAGAAACTCGTATTCTCCGGCGTACAGCCGACCGGCAATCTGCATCTCGGCAATTATCTCGGCGCGATCCGCCGGTTCGTGGCGCTGCAGGAAGGMAATGACTGCATCTATTGCGTCGTCGACATGCATGCGCTCACCGCCCAGCTCGTGCACGAGGACATGCCGAGCCAGACGCGCTCGATCGCCGCTGCCTTCATCGCCGCCGGCATCGATCCGGAAAAGCATATCGTCTTCAATCAGTCGGCCGTGCCGCAGCATGCCGAACTCGCCTGGATCTTCAACTGCGTCGCCCGCATCGGCTGGATGAACCGCATGACGCAGTTCAAGGACAAGGCCGGCAAGGACCGCGAACAGGCCTCGCTCGGCCTTTACGCCTATCCGAGCCTGATGGCTGCCGACATTCTCGTCTATCGCGCCACCCATGTGCCGGTTGGCGAGGACCAGAAGCAGCATCTGGAGCTTGCCCGCGACATCGCGATGAAATTCAACCTCGACTATGCCGAGCATATCAGCAGGACCGGCTACGGCGTCGACATCACCGTCGGCAACGAGCCGGTGCATGCCTATTTCCCGATGGTCGAGCCACTGATCGGCGGACCGGCACCGCGTGTCATGTCGCTGCGCGACGGCACCAAGAAAATGTCGAAATCGGACCCCTCCGATCTCTCGCGCATCAACCTGATGGACGACGAGGACGCGATCTCGAAGAAGATCCGCAAAGCCAAGACCGATCCGGACGGTTTGCCGAGCGAGATCGACGGGCTGCAGGGCCGTCCGGAAGCCGACAATCTGGTGGCGATCTATGCCGCACTCGCCGACAAGTCGAAGGCGGACGTGCTTGCCGAATTCGGCGGCCAGCAATTCTCTGTCTTCAAGCCGGCGCTGGTCGATTTGGCGATCCACGTGCTCGCGCCGATCACCGGCGAGATGCGCCGGCTGATGGACGATACCAGCCATATCGACGCGATCCTGCGCAAGGGCGGCGAGCGCGCAAGGGCCCGTGCCGAGGTGACGATGCAACAGGTGCGCGACGTCATCGGCTTCCTCTATTGAGATAAATCTCCTCTTCTCCCTGTCGCGGGAGAAGAGGATTTCTTCTGGGGCATCAGGGCAAAAACTGGGCTTGCAAATTTTCCGCTTCGGGTGTCAGAGTCCGCGCCATGGTATCGAAGCGACTCTCACGGCTCGAAGGTCACCGCCGCAAATTCATGGCGGTAATCGACGGTACACCCGAATGCCAACGCGCCGTTCATTATGCCGGCCGGCGCGCGAAGAATTCCAATGGCGGGCTGGTGCTGCTCTATGTGATCCCCGATGGGGATTTCCAGCAATGGCTCGGCGTCGAAGAGATCATGCGAGCCGAAGCCCGTGAAGAGGCCGAGGCGGTGGTTGCCAAGATCGCCCAGATCGTGCGCGAGACGATCGGCATCGAGCCTGAGGTCGTCATCCGCGAGGGCGGTGCTGCCGAACAGATCAATGCCGTGATCGAGGAAGACCGCGATGTGGCGATTCTGGTTCTGGCCGCCGGTTCTGCGAAGGAAGGTCCAGGGCCGCTGGTCTCCTCGGTCGCCGGTCGCGCTGCGGCGTTTCCGATCCCGGTCACCGTGCTGCCGGATACGCTGACCAACGAGGAAATCGACGCCCTCTGCTAGAGCATGATGCCGAGAAGTGTGAGCGGTTTTCGGACGAGATCATGCTCTAACTATCAGGCCTAGAATCATCCTGTTCCAGCTTTTCTTGAGTACAAGTCTCTTGATTAGAGCCGTCAATCGGCTTATCTTCTTTTGAAGAATTCTAAAGACGGTCGAGACCATGGGCCGGCCGCATGGAGAACCAGATGTTCATTCAGACCGAAGCCACGCCGAACCCTGCCACGCAGAAGTTCCTGCCGGGCAAAGTGGTGATGGAAAACGGCACGGCCGAGTTCCGCAGCGCCGAAGAGGCTCAAGCCTCGCCGCTCGCCGCCCGCCTGTTCGAAATATCAGGCGTCACCGGCGTCTATTTCGGCTATGATTTCATTTCCGTCTCCAAGGATAATGCCGACTGGCAACATCTTAAGCCGGCTATATTGGGCTCGATCATGGAGCACTTCATGTCCGGCAAGCCGGTCATGGGCGATGCCTCCATCCTTTCCGAAGACGCCGATGCCGGCGACGAATTCTTCGACGAAGGCGATGAATCGATCGTGCTGACCATCAAGGAACTTCTGGAAACCCGCGTGCGCCCGGCCGTTGCCCAAGACGGCGGCGACATCACTTTCCGCGGCTTCAAGGACGGCAAGGTCTACCTGAACATGAAGGGTTCCTGCGCCGGCTGCCCGTCTTCGACGGCAACGCTGAAGCACGGCGTGCAGAACCTGCTGCGCCATTTCGTTCCGGAAGTGCAGGAAGTGATTGCCGCTTAAAAACCTTGAATTCGTCCGGCTGTTCATCTCAGGTTCGGCCGAACGGATTTATCGATAGGCGACACTGGTTTATTCGGAAATTGATGGCATGATTATTCTGGCGCTCGACACGGCGGGTGTGGACTGCGCTGCCGCTGTCTATGACAGCGGCAGGAATACGGTGCTGGGGGAGGCATCGGACATGATCGGCAAGGGGCATGCTGAACATCTGATTGGTATCGTCGATCGCGCGCTGGATCAGGCGGGACTGGCGCTTTCTCATATCGACCGCCTTGCCGTCACCATCGGTCCCGGCTCCTTTACCGGCATCCGCGTCGGCGTTGCCGCAGCCCGCGGTTTTGCGCTCTCCCTCAATGTTCCCGCCGTCGGCATCACGACGCTCGAAGTCATGGCATCAGCCCAGCGCGACAAGACGCCTCATCGCGCCGTGCTGGCGGCGATGGATGCCAAGCGCGACGAGATCTACCTCCAGTCCTTTGCAGCCGACGGTTCTCCGCTCGACACGCCACGGGCGGTCAGCGTTGCAGAAGCGCAGGCTTTTGCCGCCGGCTTCGACGGCGAGATCACCGGTTCGGCGACGGCGCTGCTGAAGGCTGACGCCGGCGGCGATCACATCAACAGATTCCCGATCTCCATCGTGGCGCGCCTGGGCGCTGCCGCCTCCCCCGATGCCGGAAAGCCGAAGCCCCTTTATCTGCGCGGACCCGATGCCAAGCCGCAGGCCGGGTACGCGATTGCGCGACGAGTATGACGATGCTGGAAGCCTATCTGACGCTGAAACCGGAATTCGAGATCATCGCCATGGAGCGCGAGGATTGCCGCGATGTCGCCGTCCTGCACGGCGAGCGCTTCGCCCGGCCCTGGGGCGACGGTGAATTTCACGGCCTGCTGATGCAGGATACCGTCTTCGGCTTCGTCGCGCGCCAGACCAATGCCATCCTGAAAAAGCCGCTTCCGGGGTTCATCCTTGCCCGCCATGTCGCCGGCGAGGCGGAGATCCTGACGATCGCCGTGCAGGCGAAGGTCGCCCGCGCCGGACTGGGCTGGCGGCTGATGCAGGCGGCGATGCGGGAAGCACACGCGCGCGGCGGCGAGAGCATGTTTCTCGAGGTCGACAACGGCAATACGGCAGCACTTGGCCTCTACCGCAAGCTCGGCTTCGAAAAGGTCGGCGAACGCCAGGGTTACTACAGACAAGAAAACGGCGCCCTCTCCACGGCGCTTGTCATGAAGCGCGTTCTTCGGTAGTTCCCTGGCAGCGAGATGACATGCAGGCCGGGGCAAATGCCGTGCGGCGTTGTCGAAACACGAATATCTCTATAGGCGGGCGATGACTGATGTAGCCAAGACCCTTGAGGAGCTTTGCACCGAACGCGGCATGCGCATGACCGAGCAGCGCCGCGTGATCGCGCGTATCCTGGAAGACTCGGAAGACCATCCCGACGTCGAAGAACTCTACCGCCGCTCGGTGAAGGTCGATGCGAAGATCTCGATCTCGACCGTCTATCGCACCGTGAAACTGTTCGAGGATGCCGGCATTATCGCCCGCCACGACTTCCGCGACGGGCGCTCGCGCTATGAGACGGTGCCGGAAGAGCATCACGACCACCTCATCGACCTGAAGACCGGCACGGTCATCGAATTCCGCTCGCCGGAGATCGAGGCACTGCAGGAGCGCATCGCCCGCGAGCACGGCTTCCGGCTGGTCGACCACCGTCTGGAGCTCTACGGCGTTCCGTTGAAGAAAGAAGACCTCTGAAGCAATGGCAGCCTGGGAGACCAGCATTTGATCGCCTGGCTGCGCATCGCCTTCGCTGCGGTCGTCATCCTTGCCGTCAGCCTCGTGCTCATGCCGCTGCAGGTGCTGGCGCTGCGGTTCGACTGGCGGCTGCGCCGCAGGCTTCCGCGCGTCTGGCACCGTATCGTCTGCTATTGCCTCGGCATCCGCGTCCGCGTGAGCGGCAAGCTGGAAGATCGCCGGCCGCTGATGCTCTGTTCCAACCATTCCTCCTGGCTGGATATCATGGTGATGTCGGCCGTTGCCGACGTCGTCTTCATTGCCAAGATCGAGGTTCGCGACTGGCCGATCTTCGGCGCGCTCGCCAAGCTGCAGAAAAGCGTCTTCGTCGTGCGCGAGGAGCGGCGCAAGACCGGTCATCAGGCAAACGAGATCGCCGGGCGCATGGCCGACGGTGAGATCGTCGTGCTCTTTCCCGAGGGCACGACCTCGGACGGCAACCGGCTGCTGGAGGTCAAGTCCTCGCTGTTCGGTGCTGCCGCGATGGCGGTGCCCACGTCACCGACGGGAACGGTCGTGGTGCAGCCGGTGGCGGTTGCCTATACCAGGGTGCATGGCATCGCCATGGGGCGTTATCACCGGCGGCTCGCCGCCTGGCCGGGGGATCTCGACCTCTTGCCGCATCTCATCGACATCGTGCGCTGCGGCGCCATCGACGCCGAGGTTTCTTTCGGCGAGGCGGTGGATTACCGCGCCGACACCAGCCGCAAGGAGGTAAGCGCGACGATCGCCTTGCGCATCCGCAACCTCCTGAACAGCCGCCTGCGCGGGCGGGAAATCTCTTAGAGCCTTTCCTGGTCAGATTGCAGCATTCTGCCGGAGCAGGTTTTCGTCAGGGCAGAGGCGATTGGCGAAGGGCATACCCCTTGGTACGTCCGAGCCGATCGCCTCTGCCCTGACGGAAAGATGCCCGCCCTTCGGGTTGGCTGAAACGGGCCGCCTGATCGACCGGCCGGCTTGGCCGTAGAGCTTGGCTACGACGCGCGCCGGCCGATCGACCATCCGACTCCGCTTGAGCCAACAGAATGCCGCAATCTGACCAGGAAAGGCTCTAAAGCAAGATTTCGATTTTCTCCGGCGGCAAAAACCACTAAATAGCGCGCCATGACACAGGACAGCGCCCTTCTCCAGGCCCCGGAATCGACACCCCGCGATGGCAGCAACAGCCGCAAGGTCTTCATCAAGACCTATGGCTGCCAGATGAACGTCTACGATTCCATGCGCATGAGCGACGCGCTCGCCCGCGACGGCTACGAGCCGACGGAAGATATGGAAGAGGCGGACCTCGTTCTGCTCAACACCTGCCATATCCGCGAGAAGGCGGCCGAGAAGGTCTATTCGGCGCTCGGGCGGCTGCGCGAGATGAAAAAGAAGAAGGCGGCGGACGGCCGGGAGATGATGATCGGCGTTGCCGGCTGCGTCGCCCAGGCCGAAGGCGAGGAGATCCTGCGCCGCGCACCCGCCGTCGACGTCGTCATCGGCCCGCAGACCTATCATCGCCTGCCGGAGGCGCTGCGCCGGGCCAAACAAGGCCACCGCGTCGTCGATACGGAATATGCGATCGAGGACAAGTTTGAGCATCTGCCGATCGCCGAGAGCCGAAAGATCCGCGCCCGCGGCGTCACCGCCTTCCTGACGGTGCAGGAGGGCTGCGACAAGTTCTGCACCTTCTGCGTCGTGCCCTATACACGCGGCTCGGAAGTGTCGCGGCCGGTTTCCCAGATCGTCGAGGAAGCCGAAAAGCTCGTGGAAAGCGGGGTGCGCGAGATCACCCTGCTCGGGCAGAACGTCAATGCCTGGCACGGCGCCGGGAGCCAAGGCGAGGCATGGAGCCTCGGCGACCTGCTCTATCGCCTGGCGGAGATCCCCAGCCTTGCGCGGCTGCGCTATACCACAAGCCATCCGCGCGACATGGACGACCGGCTGATCAACGCCCATCGCGACCTCCCGGCGCTGATGCCCTATCTGCATCTGCCGGTGCAATCGGGCTCGGACCGGATCCTKAAAGCRATGAACCGGCGTCACACGGCRGCCGAATATCTGGCGCTGATYGAGCGCATCCGCACCGTGCGGCCTGACATCGCCCTGTCCGGCGATTTCATCACCGGCTTTCCGGGGGAGACAGATGAGGATTTTGAGGATACACTGAGGCTTGTGGAGGAGGTACGTTATGCACAGGCCTTCTCGTTCAAATACTCGACACGGCCGGGCACACCCGGCGCGGAACTGAAGGATCAGGTGCCGGAAGAAATCAAGGCAGAACGGCTGGAACGCCTGCAAATGCTTCTCCTGAAGCAGCAGCAGGAATTTGCCGAATCCTGCATCGRCAAGGAGATCGACCTGTTGCTCGAAAAGCCCGGTCGCATGCCGGAACAACTAATCGGACGTTCTCCCTGGCTTCAATCAGTGAATGTTGATGCAAAAGCATCGCAAATCGGTGACATTATTAAAGTGCGAATCACCGGAACCGGAACAAACAGCCTGTTTGCCGAACGCGCAGAGGCTGCGGTTTAACCTAAGGAGCCCGACCGCTTGAACGGACAAGAATTGGTTTCTTCTTCACCGCGCCACCCCCGCACGCCGAGCGACACCAATCACTTCGTCCTGACGTTCGAGAACAACCGGTTCGCCAGCGAGCTGTTCGGTCAATTCGACCAGAACCTCAAGCTGCTCGAGCAACGGCTCAATATCGATGCGCGGGCACGCGGCAATTCCGTCGTCATCACAGGCGATGTCGTCACCACCAATCAGGCGCGGCGCACGCTCGACTATCTCTATGAAAAACTTCAGAAAGGCGGCAGCGTGGAACGATCCGACGTCGAGGGCGCAATCCGCATGGCGGTCGCCGCCGACGACCAGCTCAGCCTTCCCACAATGGAACGCAAGGCCAAGCTGACGATGGCGCAGGTTTCGACACGCAAGAAGACGATCATCGCCCGCACGCCGACGCAGGACGCCTATATCAGGGCGCTGGAACGCGCCGAGCTCGTCTTCGGCGTTGGCCCGGCCGGCACCGGCAAGACCTATCTTGCCGTCGCGCATGCCGCCCAGTTGCTGGAGCGCGGCGCGGTCGAAAAGATCATCCTGTCGCGTCCRGCGGTCGAGGCCGGCGAGCGCCTCGGCTTCCTGCCCGGCGACATGAAGGAAAAGGTCGATCCCTATCTTCGCCCGCTCTATGACGCACTCTACGACATGATCCCCGCCGACAAGGTCGACCGGGCGATCGCCGCCGGCGTCATCGAAATCGCGCCGCTCGCCTTCATGCGCGGCCGCACGCTCGCCAACGCCGCCATCATCCTCGACGAAGCGCAGAACACGACAACGATGCAGATGAAGATGTTCCTGACGCGTCTCGGCGAGAATGCGCGCATGATCGTCACCGGCGACCCGAGCCAGATCGACCTGCCACGCGGCGTCAAATCCGGCCTCGTCGAGGCCTTGCAGCTTCTGAACGGCGTCGAGGGCATCTCGATCGTGCGCTTCAAGGATACCGACGTCGTCCGCCATCCGCTGGTCGGGCGCATCGTCAGGGCCTATGATTCCACCTATGCCGTCGAAACCGAAGACGTCAGCCGGCAGGACTGATGGCCGAACTCGACATCCAGATCAGCGTCGAGGACATCGGCTGGCCCGGCGAGGAAACGCTGCAGTCGTTTTGCGAACGCGTGCTCAGTGCCGCGGCAATCTATCTCCGCGACAGCGAGAAGCAGCCCTTCCCGACGATGCCGCCCGAGGTTTCGCTTGTCTTTACCGACGATGCCTCGATCCAGGACATCAACGCCGAATGGCGCGGCAAGGACAAGGCGACCAATGTGCTCTCCTTCCCCGCCTTTCCGGTTCAGCCCGGCAAGATGCCCGGTCCGATGCTCGGCGACATCATCATCGCCCGGGAGACGGTGGAGCGGGAAGCGACCGAGCTGGAAAAGAGCTTCGACGACCACCTGACCCATCTTCTGGTGCACGGTTTCTTGCATCTTCTCGGCTACGATCATATGAATAGTGCCGAAGCCGAAATTATGGAGGGGCTGGAGACTCGCATTTTGGCGCAGCTCGGCCTATCTGATCCTTACGAGGGTCAAGACCTTAAAATGGAACCATGAGCGACTTTACGACGAAGCCGGCGGCAGACGCCAAGGACTCCGAGCCATCCTCCTCTTCGGACGAGGCAGGCAGTAGTAGTCGGCCATCCGGCCGATCGCAATCCTTCTGGTCGCGCGCCGCGCGCATGCTTCGCCCGCAGCAGGGCTCGCGACTGCGCGAGGATCTCGCCGACGCGCTGATGACCGATGCGGCCGGCGACGATGCCTTTTCGCCCGACGAACGGGCGATGCTCAACAACATCCTGCGCTTTCGCGAAGTGCGCGTCGCCGACGTGATGGTGCCGCGCGCCGATATCGAGGCGGTCGACCAGAACATCACCATCGGCGAGCTGATGATCCTCTTTGAGGAATCCGGCCGTTCGCGCATGCCTGTCTATGCCGATACGCTCGACGATCCGCGCGGCATGGTGCATATCCGCGATCTGCTCTCCTATGTCGCCAAGCAGGCGCGCAACAAACGCCGCGGCCCGACGAAACCGGCCGCTGTCGTGCCGGCGATCGAGGTTGCGCCCGAAAACATCCAGAAGACCACGCGTTCGGCCAAGCAGAATTTCGATCTCGCCCGCGTCGACCTGCAAAAGACGCTTGCCGAGGCTGGCATCATCCGCAAGATCCTGTTCGTGCCGCCGTCGATGCTGGCGTCCGACCTGTTGCGCCGGATGCAAGTAAACCGCACGCAGATGGCGCTCGTCATCGACGAATATGGCGGCACCGACGGGCTTGCCTCGCATGAGGACATCGTCGAAATGGTGGTCGGCGACATCGACGACGAACATGACGATGAAGAAGTGATGTTCAAACGCGTCGCCGAAGACGTCTTCATCGCCGACGCCCGCGTCGAACTGGAAGAGATCGCCGCCGCGATCGGGCCGGATTTCGACATCAGCGAGCAGGTCGACGAGGTCGATACGCTGGGCGGCCTGATCTTCTCGGCGCTCGGCCGCATTCCGGTGCGCGGCGAGGTCGTGCAGGCGCTGCCGGGCTTCGAATTCCACATCCTCGACGCCGATCCGCGCCGCATCAAACGGCTGCGCATTACCCGCAAGCGCCACGCGGTTCGCCGCCGCGCCAAGACGGATGGCGACATCGCCCCCGGCTCCGAGGCCGGCGACGACCGGCCGGCGGAATCGACCGCCAACTGACAGGACCCAACTGACGGGACAAAGAGCCGCTTTTTTGAAAGACTGCGATCGGGTTGATTCGCGGTTTGATGGGAGTGCGCATGGAGCGGCTTGCGGACAGGGTTATCCTCGTCTGGGGTTTCAAACGGTCGCTGCTGGCCATCGCCGCCGGGGCATTCGCGGTTCTGGCGCTGCCGCCCTTCGGCTTTTTCGCGGCGATGTTCGTTTCCTTCACACTGCTCGTCTGGCTGATCGACGGGGCGGCGGCTTCGCCTGAAAGCGGCCTGATCGGCAGGCTGTGGCCGGCGTTCACCACCGGCTGGCTGTTCGGCTTCGGCTATTTCGTCGCCGGCCTCTGGTGGCTCGGCCATGCGCTGCTGGTCGATCAGGAGGAATTCGCCTGGGCGCTGCCGCTGGCAATCCTCGGGCTGCCGGCCTGTCTTGCGATCTTCTACGGGCTGGCGGCCGCCCTTGCCCGCATCGTCTGGTCTGATGGCATGGGGCGGATCGCCGCGCTTGCGGCTGGCTTCGGGCTGATGGAGTGGCTTCGAAGCGTGATCCTCACCGGCTTTCCCTGGAACGCCATCGGCTACGGCATGATGCCGGTTCCGCTGATGATGCAGTCGGCGCATGTGATCGGGGCGATGGGGGTGACGACCCTTGCCGTCTTCGTTTTTTCTGCGCCTGCCCTTGCCGGGACGCGGCAAGGCGCGCGGCCGGGCATCGCGCTCGCCGTCCTGCTCTTTGCCGCTCATCTCGGTTATGGCGCTTATGCTCTCTATCTCGCGCCGCGGCCGAACACATTGCCGGAGGACAAGCGGCCGGTGGTGCGGTTGGTGCAGCCGGCAATCGACCAGGCGGCGAAGATGGACAACGACGCCGACCGCGCCGCGATCTTCGAGACGCATCTGAAGCTTTCGGCTGAAGCACCGAAGAATGGCGGACGCAAACCCGATATCATCGTCTGGCCAGAAACCTCGATCCCCTTCATCCTGACCGACAACCAGGATGCGCTGACGCGGATCGCCGATACGCTTGATGACAACCAGGTGCTGATCGCCGGCGCCGTGCGCGCCGAGGAGATGGGACCGGGCACTCCGACGCGCTATTATAATTCCATCTACGTGATCGACGGCCGCGGCCAGATCATCGGCGCCTCCGACAAGGTGCATCTGGTGCCTTTCGGCGAATACCTGCCCTTCGAGGACGTGCTCACCGAATTCGGCATTCAGAACGTCGTCGAAATACCAGGAGGGTTTTCGGCCGCGGCAAGCCGGCACCTGCTGACGCTGCCCGGCGGCCTCAATCTCTATCCGCTGATCTGTTACGAGATCATTTTCCCCGGCGAAATGACCGGCGACATAAAAGACGCCAATGCGATCCTCAATATCACCAATGACGCCTGGTTCGGCGCGACGCCCGGCCCCTATCAGCATTTCCAGCAGGCGCGGGTACGGGCTGTTGAAACCGGTCTGCCGTTGATTCGTGATGCCAATAGCGGCATTTCAGCGCTGGTGAACGCCCATGGGGAAATTATTGCGGGCCTCGATCTTGAGGAAACCGGCTTCATCGATGCAACGCTCGATAGCAACAGCGCGGGACTCGGAACGACATACCCCCAGCAAACATACTTCTGGTTGACCGAGGCACTGCTGATTCTGATTGCGCTAATTTCTCGCAGAGGTTTTATTTCCGGGTTGAATTGACCAAAAACCCCTAAAATTGCATAGTGATGACAATCGGCGTTCTTAACGTATGTTCGAAGGTGGGTTCCTCACCTCTTGCAACGTGGCGTTTTGGGATGGATCAGGGGCATGCCGGTTAGAAACAGGTTGAAATTCTTAGCTAGGGCACGACCATGATTGAAAACAAAAAGAAGCCGAATCCGATCGACATCCATGTTGGCAGCCGTATTCGCCTCCGTCGTACGATGCTGGGCATGAGCCAGGAAAAGCTTGGCGAAAGCCTTGGCATCACCTTCCAGCAGATCCAGAAATACGAAAAGGGCACCAACCGCGTCGGCGCAAGCCGCCTGCAGAACATCTCGAACATCCTCAATGTTCCGGTGTCCTTTTTCTTCGAGGACGCGCCCGGCGAACATTCTGCCGGCGGCGGCGGCATGGAAGCCTCCAGCTCGAATTACGTCGTCGATTTCCTGTCCTCCTCGGAAGGACTGCAGCTCAATCGCGCCTTCGTCAAGATTTCCGATCCCAAGGTTCGCCGCAAGGTCGTGGAGCTGGTGAAAGCCCTGGCCGCTGAAGCCGACGCCGACTGAACCAAGACCAGTGCAGAATTCGAAAGGCGGTCGAAAGGCCGCCTTTTTTGCGTTTTTGGGGCAAAATTTGTCACATTGCCGCAGATATAAAGATATATTTATGTCCTTCTGCGCTTGTCATCGGCCCTCGAACTGAGTACCTACTAGCTGGCTTTTGTTCTTTGAGGGGAATCCCGAAATGCGCGCGAATTATCTCTTTACCAGCGAATCTGTTGCCGAAGGTCATCCGGACAAAGTCTGTGACCGCATCTCCGACGAGATCGTCGATCTGGTCTACCGCGAAGCGGCCAAGACCGGCGTCAATCCATGGGGCGTGCGCATTGCCTGCGAAACGCTGGCGACGACCAACCGCGTCGTCATCGCCGGCGAAGTCCGCCTGCCGCCGAGCCTGATGAAGAAGGACAAGGACGGCAAGGACGTCATCAACCCGTCGAAGTTCAAGGCTGCCGCCCGCCGCGCCATCAAGGATATCGGCTACGAGCAGGACGGCTTCCACTGGAAGAAGGCCAAGATCGACGTGCTCTTGCACTCGCAGTCGGCCGATATCGCGCAGGGCGTCGACAGCGCCTCCGACCAGCAGGGCGACGAAGGCGCCGGCGACCAGGGCATCATGTTCGGTTACGCCTGCCGCGAAACGCCGGACCTAATGCCGGCCCCGATCTATTATTCCCACAAGATCCTGCAACTGCTCGCGATTGCCCGCAAGAAGGGCGACGKCGAAGTCGCCAAGCTCGGCCCCGACGCCAAGAGCCAGGTGACCGTGCGTTACGTCGACGGCAAGCCGTCGGAAGCAACCTCGATCGTGCTTTCGACCCAGCATCTCGACGAGAGCTGGGATTCGAACAAGGTCCGCGCCGTCGTCGAGCCCTATATCCGCGAAGCGCTCGGTGAACTGAAGATCGCCGACGATTGCAAGTGGTACATCAATCCGACCGGCAAGTTCGTCATCGGCGGACCGGACGGCGATGCGGGCCTCACCGGCCGCAAGATCATCGTCGACACCTACGGCGGTGCCGCTCCGCATGGCGGCGGTGCATTCTCCGGCAAGGACACGACGAAGGTCGACCGTTCGGCCGCCTATGCCGCCCGCTACCTTGCCAAGAACGTCGTCGCCGCCGGCCTTGCCGACCGTTGCACGATCCAGATCTCCTACGCGATCGGCGTCGCCCAGCCGCTGTCGATCTATGTCGACCTGCACGGCACCGGCAAGGTCACCGAGGATCAGATCGAAGCGGCTATCCGCAAGAACATGGACCTTTCGCCGACCGGTATCCGCCGCCATCTCGACCTCAACAAGCCGATCTATGCCAAGACCTCTGCTTATGGCCATTTCGGCCGCAAGGCCGGCCGCGACGGCTCGTTCTCCTGGGAGCGCACCGACCTCGTGAAGGCGCTCAAGGAAAGCGTGAAGGCCTGAGATAAAGCATGACGGATATGGAACGCCGCAGCCGGGCGACCGAAGCCTTCTTCGGTCGCCGCAAGGGCAAGACCCTGCGCGAACAGCAGGCCGAGACGCTGAACAGTCTCCTGCCGGCATTCCTGATCGATCTTACAGCGGCTCCCCCCGAGCCGCTGACATCCCTCTTCCCGGTTCCAGTCGAAAGATTGCGGCTGGAAATCGGTTTCGGCGGCGGCGAGCACTTGATCCACCGCGCGCTGGAGACACCTTCGACCGGCTTCATCGGTGTAGAACCCTTCGTCAATTCCATGCAGAAGCTGCTGTCGCGCATCGGCGAGACCGGCGCTTCCAATATCCGCGTCTATAATGACGACGCGACGCAGCTGCTCGACTGGCTGCCGGACGGTTCACTCGATATAATCGATCTGCTCTATCCCGATCCCTGGCCGAAGCGGAGGCACTGGAAGCGGCGCTTCGTCTCGAAAACCAATCTCGACCGCTTTCATCGCGCGCTGAAGCCCGGCGGCCTGTTCTGCTTCGCCTCCGACATCGACACCTATGTGAACTGGACGCTGATCAAATGCCGCGACCATGGCGGTTTTGACTGGATGGCCGACAATGCAGCAGATTGGCTGACGCCCTATGAGGGCTGGCCGAGTACACGCTACGAGGCCAAGGCGCGGCGCGAAAGCCGGTCTTCGGCCTATCTGACATTCAGGAAGATCTGAGCCTACCGCAATTCAAAGTGCCGCGGCATCCTTTGCTCGTCTCTAAAGCGCGGTGCAATCTTTCAGATTCGCTCCTTGCGCTTTAGGTCTTTGTTTTTACGCATGTCGTTATCGCAAACCCGCTGCACAGTTTTGCGCGACATGCTTTAAAGACGCGCGGCGCTGTAGGCGCAATGTCGCGACAACAGTCCCGACCGCAGCGAAATGAATAAGGGGACCCCGTGCCGGAACGCGGTAAAACACGACAGACGGTCGTTGACGGTCAGTGCAGGCTGACCGTCTTCAATTCGTCCTCGGCAGCCTTGAAGAAGGTGCTGGAGCGGTTATCCGTCAGCAGGATCGGCGTGCCGTCGGCGCCGAAGAGCGCCCAGAGATCGACGGTCGGATCGATATCCGGCGCCTCGGGAAAGCACTTGGCGACCTCATCGGTCCGCATTTTTCTGATATAGGCGACCTCGCCGTTGCCGATGTGGGCAAGCTCGGATTTGGTCAAGTGAGACGTGGCTTCTTTCATCAACATTCCTGTTCCTCCGGGAGAAGGGACCAACGGTTCGACAAACCGTTGTGCTACTGTGAGACCGAAATGTTAATTTTCTTGACCATTCGCGCGGGTTCCGGACGAATTAGATCGACGGAGAGCAGACCGTTCTTCAGGCCGGCGCCGAGCACCTGCATGCCATCAGCAAGAACGAAGGTACGCTGGAACTGCCGGGCGGCGATGCCGCGATAGAGATAGTCCCGCTCGACCTGCTCGACCTGGCGGCCGCGGATCAGAAGCTGGTTCTCCTCAATGGAGACATCGAGTTCCTCTTCGCTGAAGCCGGCCACGGCAAGGGTGATGCGCAGACGTTCCGGCGCACCGCTGTCGGCGCCGATGCGTTCGATATTGTAAGGCGGATATCCGTCGCTCGCCTTGGAAATGCGCTCCAGCGTCTTTTCCATTGCATCGAAGCCCAGAAGCAGCGGGCTGGCGAAAGGGGTAATGCGGCTCATCTCTTTTCAAGTCCTTGGCGCAAGCGACCATCCCGGACCTTAAGTGCAGCATCCGGATGCCGCTAATATGGGGACAGGAGCCCGGCGCTGCAAGGCATGGGGCGCGACGTGTCGGCGCCACCTTCTCAATTTTAAGCTGACGTCAGGCTCTTTCCTTGACAAAGCGCCTGCTGCCTCGCATCAAAACATGCCCGCGCGGATTGTGCTGATTTGTGACGGGACGTGAAGAAATCGGTGCATGCCCGATAACACGCACTGCGAGGATGGAACGATCGGAATGGCAAGCGCAAGAAAGATCATCATCGACACGGATCCCGGCCAGGACGACGCGGCCGCCATCATGCTGGGCTTCGGCAGTCMCGATGAGCTGGAGGTGCTGGGGATCACGACGGTCGCCGGCAACGTGCCGCTTTCGCTCACCAGCCGCAATGCGCGCATCGTCTGCGAGCTCAGCGGACGGACGGAGACCAAGGTTTTCGCCGGCGCCGACGCACCGATCGCCCGCAAGCTGGTGACGGCCGAACATGTGCACGGCAAGACCGGCCTCGACGGTCCGGAGCTGAACGAGCCGACGATGGCGCTGCAGCCCGGCCATGCCGTCGACTTCATCATCGAGACGTTGCGCCATGAGCCTGAAGGCACAGTGACGCTGTGTACGCTCGGGCCGCTCACCAATATCGGCATGGCCTTCCAGAAGGCGCCCGACATTATCCCCCGCATCCGCGAGTTGGTGATGATGGGCGGTGGCTTCTTCGAGGGCGGCAACATCACGCCGGCGGCCGAATTCAACATCTATGTCGACCCCGAAGCCGCCGATATCGTCTTCCGCTCAGGCGTTCCGATCGTGATGATGCCGCTTGATGTGACGCATCAATTGCTGACCCGCAAGGACCGGGTGAAACGCATGGCCGAGATCGGCACGGCGCCGGCAAAGGCCATGGTCGAGATGCTGGAATTCTTCGAACGCTTCGACATCGAGAAATACGGTTCCGACGGCGGGCCGCTGCACGACCCGACCGTCGTCGCCTACCTGCTCAAGCCGGAGCTTTTCCAGGGCCGGGACTGCAATGTCGAGATCGAGGTCCAGTCCGAACTCACCGTCGGCATGACGGTCGTCGACTGGTGGCATGTGACCGAGCGCAAGCGCAACGCCAAGGTTATGCGCCATGTCGATGCGGATGGCTTTTTCGATCTGTTGATCGAACGCTTCGCCCGCATCTAACGCTTCGGCTTTCCCTTCTTCCCCAGGAGGAAGGGATATCAGGCGTCCTTCTCGTCGAAGACGGAGTTGGTTTCGGCTTCCGCCGGCTTCGGGCCGCCCTTGGCGACACCGACCATGGCCGGGCGCAGCACGCGCTCGCCGATGGAGAAGCCTGCCTGCACGACCTGCACGACCGTATTGTTCGGCACGTCTGGGTTCGGCACCTCGAACATTGCCTGATGGAAATTCGGATCGAACTTCTGGCCAACCGGCTCCAGCTTGCGAACGCCGTGGCGCTCGAGAGCCGACAGCATGGCGCGCTCGGTCATCTCGACACCCTCGATCAGCGTGCTAAGGCCGGCATCGGCCGCAGCCTTGGTCTCCGGAGAGATGGCATCAAGCGCGCGGCGTAGATTGTCCGAGACGGCGAGCATGTCGCGTGCAAAGCCCGCGACGGAATAGGACTTGGCATCCTTCACCTCGCGCTCGGTGCGCCGGCGCAGATTGTCCATCTCGGCAGCAAGGCGCAGATAGCGGTCGCGCAGTTCGCCGTTTTCGGCTTTCAGAAGCTCAAGCGCGTCCGGCTGGACGGCCTCTTCCTGCGCAGTTTCGTTCTCGACGTAGGCGGTAGCATCGGCTGCGGCATCCGCCGCAGTTGCGTCAGGTCCGTTTTTCGTCGTGTCATCAGTCATGACGGTCTCCGGTTGGTGTCTTCAGATGCGCCCGATATCGAGGTTTGACCGAAAAAAATCAAGTCTGCGTGACAAAGAAGCGAAAATTCCGCGTGCTTGGCAGTTGCGGCGTCAAAGCTGGTTGCGCGAAAGGCGGGAGACGAGCTGGGCCGTATAGTCCACCATCGGCACAATGCGGGAATAATTGAGCCGCGTCGGGCCGATGACGCCGACAGCGCCGACGATGCGATCGTCATCGTCACGATAGGGTGCGACGATGAGCGACGAGCCGGACAGCGAGAAGAGCTTGTTTTCCGAWCCKATGAAGATGCGCACGCCCGARCCGCTTTCGGCSAGRTTSAGSAKCTCGATCAGRCTGTCCTTCTTCTCGAGATCGTCGAACAGCAGGCGCAGSCGGTCGAGATCCTCGGCGCCGGCCAGGCCTTCGAGCAGGTTGGCGCGGCCGCGGATGATGAGCTGCGTCGGCTTTCCCTCGTCCGGGCTGCCGGCCCAGACAGCGATGCCGCGCTCGACCAGATCGCGCGACAGGGCATCGAGCTCGTGGCGGACGTCGTCCTTCAACCGGCTTAATTGTTTGCGGAGTTCCGGCAGGGTCTGGCCGGACATATGCGCATTGAGAAAATTCGCCGCCTCCGTCAGCTGCGAGGAGGTGACGCCCGCCGGCAGCTCGATGATGCGGTTCTCCACCTGATCGTGATCGCCGACGAGCACGGCCAGCGCCTTTGTCGGTTCGAGCCGGATGAACTCAACATGTTTCAGCACCGGATCGCTTTTCGAGGTGATGACGAGGCCGGCGCCGCGCGAAATGCCGGATAACATGCGGCTTGCCTCGTTCATCATCGATTCGACGGGATTGCCGCCGCTTTCGGCCCGCACCTGGCGGTCGATGTTGGCGCGTTCCTCGGCGGAGAGGTCGCCGACCTGCATGAAGGCATCGACGAAGAAGCGCAGGCCGATCTGGGTCGGCAACCGGCCGGCGCTGACATGCGGCGAATAGATCAGGCCGAGCTCTTCGAGATCGCTCATGACGTTGCGCACCGAGGCCGGCGACAGCGACATCGGCAGGATACGGGACAGGTTGCGTGAACCGAGCGGCTCGCCGCTTTCCAGATAACCTTCGACGATGCGACGAAAAATTTCCCTGGAGCGCTCGTCCAGCGCAGCTACAGCATCCGAAACCGACGTCGACCTGATGCCCATGAAGCTTTCGAACCCGTGCTGATGATACTTCCCGAAAAGTAAGTCAAACTAACACCCGTGGCAAAAGGGAATTTGCAAATGAGCGCCGCCAATCGTAGAAGCGGTCAAATAAACTCCAGGAGATAAGAATGCGGCCTTCAGGCAGAAAAATCGACCAGATGCGCAAGGTCTCGTTCGAGCGCAATTTTTCCAAGCATGCGGAAGGCTCCTGCCTGGTGAAGTTCGGCGACACGCATGTGCTCTGCACGGCGAGTCTCGAAGAAAAGACGCCGCCATGGCTGCRCAATACCGGCAAGGGCTGGGTCACGGCCGAATACGGCATGCTGCCGCGGGCGACCGGCGAACGCATGAAGCGCGAGGCTGCCGCCGGCAAGCAGGGCGGCCGCACCCAGGAAATCCAGCGGCTGATCGGCCGGTCGCTGCGCGCCGTCGTCGACCTGCAGGCGCTCGGCGAACGGCAGATCACGCTGGATTGCGACGTCATCCAGGCCGATGGCGGCACGCGGACCGCCTCGATCACCGGCGGCTGGATCGCGCTTTACGACTGCCTGAAATGGATGGAAAGCCGCAACATGATCAAGGTCGACCGGGTCCTGAAGGATCATGTCGCCGCCATCTCCTGCGGTATCTTCGCCAGCCAGCCAGTGATCGATCTCGATTACATCGAGGACTCCTCGGCCGAGACCGATGCGAACTTCGTCATGACGGGCACCGGCGGCATCGTCGAGATCCAGGGCACGGCCGAAGGCACGCCGTTCAGCGAAAGCGAATTCACCTCGCTGATGCAGCTTGCCAGGAACGGCATCGGCGAACTCGTGGCGCTGCAGAAGCAAGCCATCGAAGGGTGAGCCCCATGCTGGAGGGCATGTTGGAAACGGCGCTCTATGCGCGGGATCTCGACCAGGCCGAGACGTTTTACGAAGACGTTCTCGGGCTTGAAAAGATCACCCGCGCCGCCAACCGGCATGTCTTCTTCCGCTGTGGGCCTGGCGTTCTGTTGATCTTCAATCCCGAGGAAACGGTAAAGCCGCCGGCGCCTGGATCGCTGCAGGTGCCGCCGCACGGCACGAGCGGCCAGGGCCATGCCTGTTTCCGGGTGTCCGGCGGCAATATCGATGCCATGGCCGAGCGGTTGACGGCAGCGGGCGTGGCGATCGAATCCGAAGTGCACTGGCCGAACGGCGGCCGTTCGATCTATTTCCGCGATCCGGCCGGCAACAGCCTGGAATGCGCGGAGGMTAAAATCTGGGGCATCGAACAGGATATCTGAATGCGCAAGCTTGAAACGAAGACCATCGTTGTCGCCAGCCACAATGCCGGCAAGATCCGCGAGATCCAGGAATTGATCGGGCCGCTCGGCTTCACCGCCAAATCGGCGGCCGAGCTGAACTTCGTCGAACCGGATGAGACCGGCACAAGCTTCGAGGAGAATGCGACGATCAAGGCGGTCGCCTCGGCCAATGCCGCCGGCATGCCGGCGCTTTCGGACGATTCCGGGCTGGTGGTCGACGCGCTTGGCGGCGATCCTGGTGTCTACACCGCCAATTGGGCGGAGACATCTAACGGCACGCGCGATTTCGACATGGCGATGGCGAAGGTGGAAAAGGCGCTRCAGGATGCKGGCGCAACAAAGCCGGAACAGCGCAGGGCGCGTTTCATCAGCGTGCTCTGCCTTGCCTGGCCGGATGGGCACACGGAGCTGTTCCGCGGCGAGGTGGAAGGCAGCGTCGTCTGGCCGCCGCGCGGCACGCAGGGCTTCGGCTACGATCCGGTCTTCCAGCCCGAGGGCTACGACATCACCTTCGGCGAAATGAGCGGCGAGGAAAAACACGGCTGGAACGTCGGCAAGCCGCAAGCGCTGTCGCACCGTGCCCGCGCCTTCAAACTCTTTGTCGAAACCTGCCTGGAGGCATAAGGTCGGTCCGTGGGCAATCTCGACACACCAAGCACCTCGCGCGACGCGGCTCTGCTCCCCGATACCGGCGAGCCGGGCTTCGGCGTCTATGTGCATTGGCCCTTCTGCGCGGCGAAGTGTCCCTATTGCGACTTCAACAGCCATGTGCGCCACCAGCCGGTGGATCAGGAGCGTTTTACATCAGCCTTCCTGAAGGAGATGGAGACGGTCCGGTCCCTCAGCGGGCCGAAGACGGTGACGAGCATCTTCCTCGGGGGCGGCACGCCGTCGCTGATGAAGCCGGAAACGGTTTCCGCCATTCTCGACGGCATTGCGCGGCAATGGCATGTGCCTGCCGGCATCGAGATCACCATGGAGGCCAACCCTTCGAGCGTCGAAGCCGAACGTTTCCGCGGCTACCGGGCGGCCGGCGTCAATCGCGTCTCGCTTGGGGTGCAGGCGCTGAACGACCGGGATCTGAAATTCCTCGGCCGGCTGCATGATGTCGCCGACGCGCTGAAGGCGATAAGGCTGGCGCGCGACATCTTTCCGCGCATGTCCTTCGACCTCATCTATGCCCGGCCCGACCAAACGGTCGAGGAATGGGAAAAGGAACTGAAGGAGGCGATCTCCTATGCGGTCGACCATCTTTCGCTCTATCAGCTGACCATCGAGGAAGGCACACCTTTCTACGGCCTGCACAAGGCCGGCAAGCTGATCGTGCCGGACGGCGAGCAATCGGCATTGCTCTACGAGGCAACGCAGGAGATCACGGCACGCGAGGGCATGCCGGCCTATGAGGTTTCCAATCATGCCCGGCCAGGGGCCGAAAGCCGGCATAACCTGACCTATTGGCGCTACGGCGATTATGCCGGCATCGGCCCAGGCGCCCACGGCCGGCTGACGCGTGGCACCGAGAAGCTCGCGACGGCGACCGAGCGCAAGCCGGAAGCCTGGCTCGACATGGTCGAGCGTGATGGGCACGGCATTCTCGACGAGGAGCGGCTCGGCTTCGAGGAACAGTCCGACGAACTACTGCTGATGGGGCTGCGGCTGAGGGAAGGCGTCGATCTCGCCCGCTGGCAACAGCTTTCGGGCCGCGACCTCGACCCGAAACGCGAGGAATTCCTGCTCGAACACAAATTCATCGAGCGGATCGGCAATTCACGCCTGCGCTGCACGCCGTCCGGCATGCTGATCCTCGATTCCGTCGTCGCCGATCTCGCCTGCTGACGTCCGTACGGCTCGAGGGATTTGTACGCGGCGGCTGAACATCACCGCCGCGCAGCAACGCATTCCTTAGCCGTGGCTGGTGGCACCAGCCTTGAAGAGGCTGCCGGTCGGCGTCTTCAAAAACGTCTCCAGCGGAATATGCTCCTGGTGCAGGAAACCGGTCGCCGGCAGCAGGCCGTCGCGGACCATCTCGATGACGGCGACGACGGAGGCTGACGTCGTCCAGGCGATCGCCGTGCGGCGCGCGCCGGCAATCTCGATCGGGTAATAGGCGCGCACGAACTCCTTGCGGCGCAGGCTGCCATTTTCGGTGCCCTCGGCGGCGACATGGACATAGACGACATCGTCTTCAACCGGCGGCTTGGCATTGGTCAGGATCTCGCCGGCGAGCTTGCGCTTGTCGCGCATCAACAGCTCGTGGAAGAAGAAGTTCATCAGCTCCATATGGCCGGGATAACGCATGGTCTTGTAATCGAGATTGTCGATCTTGCCGAGCATGGTGTCGCACATGGTGCCAAGGCCGCCCGACGTCGTGAAGGCTTCGAGCTTGACGCCGCCGACATAGACGGTCTCGTGCCATTCCATCGGCGAGACGAGCTTACGCACACCGCCCTCGATGACCTCGCAGTCGTTCAGATATTCGTTGACGACGCCCTCGGGCGACCAGTTGAAGGCGTAACCGAGCAGTCCGGTCGGGTGCTGCGGCAGGGCACCGACGCGCATGCGGATCGACCGGCAGCGATCGAAGCCGTCGGCCAGGCTTGCGCCGACGATGCCGACGAAACCCGGCGCCAGGCCGCATTGCGGCGCCATCAGGCCGCGTGATGTCTTCGACAGCTCGATGATGAAATTGGTGGTGGGAACGTCTTCGGTCAGATCGAAATAATGAATACCGGCAAGATGGGCAGCGCGCGCCAGCTCGATGTTCAAATGATAGGGCAGGCAGGAGAGCACCGCCTCGACATTCGAGAGCAGTTCGCCGATCACCTGGGGATCGGAAATATCGCCGGTGCGGCACTTGAAGGGAACGTCGCTCAGCGGCAATTGCGCGTCGACGCCGATGACCTCGAAGCCGCCTTCATGCAAAAGCGTCGCCGCCAGCCGTCCGACCTTGCCCAGGCCGAGGACGGCGATCTTTTCAAAACTCATTCATTCCTCCCACGCGCCGTTTTGGCGCTTCAGTCTTTGACATGCAGTTGATGCGCGGGAGGTATAGAATAAAAAACTTATAAAGGAAAACGGCCGGAATCGCTTCCGGCCGTTGAATCCTTAAGAAAACCCGTCGATTATTCGTTGATCAAGCGCTTCAGAAGCTCGACTTCGTGCGAAAGCTTGGTGTCTCCCGAAATCAGCTCCTCGATCTTGCGCACGGCGTGCAGCACGGTCGTGTGATCGCGCCCGCCGAAACGACGGCCGATCTCCGGGAAGGAGCGCGGCGTCAGCGTCTTCGACAGATACATGGCAATCTGGCGCGGCTTGACGATGACGCGGGTGCGGCGGTTCGAGACCAGTTCCTGACGCGAGACGTTGTAGTGCCTTGCGACGATGCGTTGGATATCCTCGATGCGCACACGGCGAGGCTCGCCGGAGCCGACCAGATGGGCGAGCAGTTCATCGACGCGTTCGATCGACAGGTTCGGCTCGAAGGAGCGGCGGAAGACCAACTGGTTGAAGGCGCCTTCGAGTTCGCGGCCGCTGGCCGTGACGTTGCGGGCGACGTGCTGGAGCAGCTCGGCGGGAATGTCGAGCGACGGGTCTTCGAGCCGGGCCACAGCAAGGCGACGCTTGAGGATTTCGAGACGCATTTCGTAATCCGGCGCGTCGAATTCGATCGCCACACCGCCCTGCAGGCGCGAGCGGACGCGGGGGTCGAGCGACTCCAGCTCCCAGGGCGCACGGTCGGCTGCAACGACKACCTGCTTGGCGCTGTCGAGCAGCATGTTCAGGAGATGGCAGAATTCATGCTGGATCATCTTGCCTTGCAGGAACTGCATGTCGTCGATGATCAAGAGATCGATGTTGCGCAGCGAATCCTTCAGCGTCAGCGCATCATTGTCGCGGATCGCGGTGGCGAAGCGCCACATGAAATATTCGGCCGTCAGATAGACGACGCGCAGCGCCCGCGGGTTCTGCACCGCCGCATTGGCGACCGCCTGCAGCAGGTGGGTCTTGCCGAGACCGACGGTCGAATGGATGAAGAGCGGGTTGAAGCGCACCGCGCCCTGACCAGCTTCCGCGATGGTCTTTGCAGCCGCAAGTGCGACCCGGTTCGAGCTGCCTTCGACGAAGGTGTCGAAGGTGAAGCGGCTATCGAGCGGCGAACCGAAGAGCGGCGAGCCGAAGCTTGCAGGCCTTGCGGCGGCAACAGCCGAAACCGCCTGCTGGACGGCCTGACCGGCCGGCTGCGCGCTTGTCGGGCGACGCATCTGCGTGGGGGCGGCTGGTTCCGGCGCGGCCGCCTCATCGAGCGCCTTCGTGCCGTGGCGCGTTGCCGTGCGCACCAGGACTTCGATTTTAAGAATTTCCGGATCCTCGGCCTGGAACAGACCGGTGATGAGATCGAGATAACGATTGTTGATCCACGACTTCAGGAAGGTCGTGGGAACCGAAAGGCGAACCACGCTCTTCGATACCGAATGCAGCTTCAGCCTGGCAAACCAGCTGGCATAGACGTCAGGACCGACCTGGGCCTTCAAGCGCGCGCTGACGCGCTCAAACAAGATGCTTTGCTTCATTTCCGCCTTTGCTTCGCCCACTTCGAGGCGAATGGAGCCGAACGCCTGCGGTGCCGCATCCCCATTGTCGAGCCCGCCCGTCGTCATCGTATTCATCTGCATAATGCCGCCTTTCAATTCCACCGGGCGGCATCCGCTAAAACGGCCGCCCGATCATCCCCGCTTTGGCGGGCTGACGGATCCTCATGAGCCGCTCGCCTGCCGGTTCACTCAAACACTGCCCCATAAGGGACCGGCGCAGAACTCCGTTGCAGGTGCCGCGCTCATGCGGCAACCTTCATCGGCTTTCCGTGCCAGGCTGGCGGTCGAACCTCGTTTTCGGCCGACCAGCCCGAACGCAATATAACTTTAACCTTCTCCGCTGGCCTCGCCTTAAACGTGTGGCCAATGAAGGCACAAAACATCCCCGCTCCGTAACAGCCACGTTACGGCTCAAATCCGTCGAGTGCTTGAAAAAACGGAAGCGCAATGCTCCGTAACAAACGGCACAAACTTATCGCCCTGCCGACGTGGCAGTTAAGACCGAGCCTGTGCAGGTGATGTCCGCGCCCTTTGTTGAAAGCCATTTAGGCAGGATCAAAAGGCAATATCAACGATGAATTTTACGCAAAATTAAGAAGCGGGCATTGACTCCGCCTGCCCTTTTCGGGCGTCACACCAGCGTCAAAAAAGAATCGCAGTTGAATCAAAGAGATTCCCCCGTTCGGGCTATTTTGACACGCATTGAAAGAAAAAAAATAAAATCCTCTTGACTCGCCTGTGGTCCCGGAAGCTTGGGGCAGAGTCGCGCGGCGTGAAAGCATCCTTGCGCAAACCATTGTTTTTATACAATTTTTCCTGTCATGGCGCTGACACGAAACAGTCGTCAGATTAACCATGCAGGGGCTGATCGGTGGAATCGAAAAAGCCCGGTAAAATTACCGGGCTAATCATAAAGAAGAAGTCCTTAATGGAAGATTACGCGGTCGTGGTGACCGAAAGAGCCTTCACACGAGCGGCCAGGCGCGAGACCTTGCGCGATGCCGTGTTGGCATGCAGCACGCCCTTGCTGGCGGCGCGGGCAAGCTCGGGCTGAGCAGCCAGGAAAGCTTCCTTCGCCTTGGCGGCGTCACCGGATGCGATGGCCTCTTCGACCTGGCGAACGAAAGTACGAACGCGCGAGCGACGAGCCTTATTGACGTCGGTACGGCGGGCGATCTTGCGGGTCGCTTTTTTCGCCGAAGTTGTATTGGCCATGGATGCCTCTCTCAAGAATTCGAACAAACTCCGCCATTACCGCGGGCCCTGCGGCCACAAAATCCAGCAATGCGGGAGCAATCGCGGAAAACCAAACCGGCTTTCCGAACCGTGGGCGGGCATATAACTCTAAAGCCGGCCCACGTCAACGCGGATTTTCACGCTTTACCACTGGCAAGCGCCTAAAAGCATTTAACGGTGCGTAAAAGCCGGTTTGCGCTTCTCGACGAAGGCCGCCATGCCTTCTTTCTGGTCGTCCGTGGCAAAGAGGCTGTGAAACAGGCGGCGCTCGAAACGCAAGCCCTCCTCCAGCGTCGTCTCGAATGCGCGGTTGACCGCCTCCTTGGCCATCATCACCGAGGGACGCGAAAGCGAGGCGATCTTTTCGGCCGCTGCCAGCGCCTCGTCGAGCAGGCGATCGGGCGCCACCACACGCGAAACGAGTCCCGATCGTTCGGCTTCCGCCGCATCCATCATGCGGCCGGTGAGGATGAGATCCATTGCCTTCGCCTTGCCGACGGCGCGCGTCAGCCGCTGCGAGCCGCCCATGCCGGGAATGACGCCCAGGGTGATTTCCGGCTGGCCGAACTTCGCCGTCTCCGAGGCGATGATGAAATCGCACATCATGGCGAGCTCACAGCCGCCGCCGAGCGCAAATCCGCTGACCGCAGCGATCACCGGCTTGCGTGCCTTGGCGACCTCATCCCAGCCGCTGATGAAATCACTCTTATAGATATCGGCGAACTCAAGCGGCTGCATCTCCTTGATATCGGCGCCGGCGGCAAAGGCGCGCTCGGAACCGGTGAGCACGATCGCCCCGACCGTCTCGTCGGCGTGGAAGGCGGCATAGGCCTCTTTCAGCTCTTTCAGGACGGTGGAATTCAATGCGTTCAGCGCCTGCGGGCGGTTCAGCGTGACGAGGCCGACATTGCCTCGGGTTTCGACGATCAGGGTCTCATAGGCCATGCTGTTCTCCCGGTTGCTCACTCTTACTTTTGGCAGGTGGCGCAATAGAAGGTGGAGCGACCCGCCTGGACGATGCGGGCGACCGTAGCGCCGCAGCCGGGCGTGCGGCAAGCCTGACTTTCGCGATCATAGACGGAGAAGGAATGCTGGAAATAGCCGAGCGATCCGTCGGTCTGGATATGGTCGCGCAGCGACGATCCGCCGGCTGCGATCGCATCGGCGATGACGTCGCGGATCGAGGCGACGAGCAGGTCGAGCTGCGCCTTCGGCCGGCCCCCTGCCGTCACCAGCGTGCCGGCGGCACGGATCGGCGAAAGATGCGCGCGCCACAGCGCCTCGCAGACATATATATTGCCGAGACCGGCAATGTTCTTCTGGTCAAGCAGCGCGCTCTTCAGCGGCTGCGCCTTGTCCCGGAAGCGTTCGGCCAGATAGGCGGCGCTGAGCTCGTTTCCCGTCGGCTCCGGGCCGAGATCGCGGAAGAAGGGATGGGCGGCGAGATCGGCACGTCCCACCATATCCATGAAGCCGAAACGGCGCGGATCGTTGTAGACGACACGACGCGGGCCGCTTGCGGCTTGCAGATGGAAGACGACGTGATCGTGCTTCTCGTCCTTCGAGCGGGCATGGTGGAATTCGCCTGGCGTGGCCGAGGCCGCCCCCTCCTCGATGCGAAACGAACCGGACATGCCGAGATGGGAGATCAGCGTGTTGCCGTCGTCGAGATCGACCAGCAGATATTTGGCGCGGCGGCCGAGGCCGACGATGGTGCGGCCGGAAACCCTGTCCGCGAAGGCGTCGGGAAAGGGGAAGCGCAGATCGCCGCGACGCAGCTCCAGCCTGGTGACGCGCGTGCCCTCCATCGCCGGCGTCAGGCCGCGTTTCACCGTTTCGACTTCTGGCAATTCCGGCATCTTAACCCATCTATCTCTAACGTGTTTCAACCGGCGACGATGTGCGCTATAGCGCCAGTGTGCCGCGGAGAATGCGGCCCATAGATAACGTCGCGCGCTGTCTTTCGCTATGGCCGCCGCGCCCGAATCTTCAGGAACGGAGCAGTCTGATGTCAGAAAGCCGCACTTCCGCCGATGGCGGCATGGAGACCTCCTACGGCTTCCGCGAGGTGCCTGATGGCGAGAAGCAGAGCCTGGTCAACCAGGTCTTCCACAAGGTCGCCAAGCGCTACGACATCATGAACGACGTCATGTCGATGGGTATGCACCGCGCCTGGAAAGATGCGATGATCTCCGCACTGAACCCGCGCAAGGAGCCGGGCTACAAGGTGCTCGACGTGGCCGGCGGCACCGGCGATATCGCCTTCCGCATCGTCGAAGCCTCGGGCAGACAGGCGCATGCCACCGTGCTCGACATCAACGGCTCGATGCTCGGCGTCGGCGCCGAACGGGCGGAAAAGAAGAAGCTTTCCGGCAACCTCACCTTCGTCGAGGCGAATGCCGAGGAACTGCCGTTCGAGGCAGGCAGCTTCGACGCCTATACGATCGCCTTCGGCATCCGCAACGTGCCGAGGATCGATGTGGCGCTGTCTGAGGCCTATCGCGTCTTGAAGCGCGGCGGACGGCTGCTGGTGCTGGAATTTTCCGAAGTCGATATGCCGCTTCTCGACAAGATCTACGACGCCTGGTCGTTCAATGCCATTCCGCAGTTCGGCAAGGCGATCACCGGCGATGCCGAACCCTACCAATATCTGGTGGAATCGATCCGCAAGTTTCCGAACCAGGAGAATTTCGCGGCAATGATCCGCCAGGCCGGTTTTTCGCGCGTCACCTTTACCAATTACACCGGCGGCATCGCCGCACTCCATTCCGGCTGGAAGCTCTGACGCATGACGCCGAAAAGTGTAGAGCGGTTTTCGAATAGCGTCGCGCGAGAATCAAGCAGAACATGAGTACTTTCGGCGCATATTTCCGCCTTTGGCGCGTCGGCTGGGTGCTCTTGCGTGAGGGTGTCGTGTCGGCCCTTCCTTCCGAAGGGCTGCCGCCTCCGGTCGCGCTCGCCAAATCCTTCGTCACGATTTTCGAGCGAAGCAAGGCGCGGCATCAGAAGCGCAGCGACCGGTTGGCCCAGGCTGTCGAGCGGCTCGGTCCCTCCTATGTGAAGATCGGGCAGTTCCTGGCAACGCGGCCGGATGTCGTCGGCGTCGAATTCGCCAACGACCTGTCGCAGCTTCAGGACCGGATGGCCTTCTTTCCCTCTGCCGCCGCCAAGGCCAATATCGAAGGCTCGCTCGGACGGCCGATCGGCGAGCTCTATGCGAGCTTCGGCGATCCGATCGCCGCCGCCTCGATCGCGCAGGTGCATCCGGCCGAGGTCGATAGCGCCGAGGGCCGGAAGAAGGTCGCCGTCAAAATCGTGCGGCCCGGCGTGCGCCAGCGCTTTGCCCATGACATCGAGGCGATGTATCTCGTTGCCCATATGCAGGAGCGTTTCCTGGCGTCCAGCCGGCGGCTGCGGCCGGTCGAGGTGACGAAGACGCTGGAGCAGACGACAAAGGTGGAGATGGATCTTCGCCTGGAGGCAGCGGCCCTTTCCGAGATCGCCGAGAATACCGAAAAAGATCCCGGCTTCCGCGTGCCGAAGGTCGACTGGGAGCGCACAGGGCGCGACGTCATCACCATGGAGTGGATCGACGGCACGAGAATGTCCGATGTCGAGGGCCTGCGCGCGGCGGGCCACGATCTCAACTTGCTTGCCGATACGCTGATCCAGTCGTTCCTGCGCCACACGCTGCGCGACGGCTTCTTCCATGCCGACATGCATCCGGGCAATCTCTTCGTCGATGCGGACGGGATGATCGTCGCCGTCGACATGGGCATCGTCGGGCGGCTGGGCAAGAAGGAGCGGCGGTTCCTCGCCGAAATCCTCTATGGCTTCATCACCCGCGACTATATCCGCGTCGCCGAGGTGCATTTCGAGGCCGGCTATGTGCCCGGACATCACAATGTCGAAAGCTTCGCCCAGGCGATCCGGGCGATCGGCGAGCCGATCCATGGACAGCCGGCCGAGACGATCTCGATGGGCAAGCTGCTGACGCTGCTGTTCGAAGTGACCGAACTCTTCGACATGGCGACGCGGCCGGAGCTGGTGATGCTGCAGAAGACCATGGTCGTGGTCGAAGGCGTGTCGCGCATGCTCAATCCGCGCTTCAACATGTGGAAGGCCTCCGAGCCTGTCGTCGGCGACTGGATCCGCACCAATCTCGGACCGAAGCGGATCGCCACCGATCTCAAGGATGGGCTGAAGGCGGCGGTCAAGCTCGCCGAGGCCGTGCCGGAAATCGCAGCGAAGACGGAAAAATTCCACCATCAGCTGCTGCATATGAGCGAGCACGGGCTGCGCTTCGATGCTGAGACGGCGGAGGCGATCGGCAAGGCCGAAGCGCGGCACAACCGTTCGGCCAGGATTGCGCTGTGGATCATCGCATTGACGCTTGTCTATATTGCCTGGATGCTGAGCTGATCGGCTGCCAAAAACATGCTGTGTTCGGCATTTGGGATATCCCATCTGGCGGAGGGCTCGCTTAGTCTCGTCTTCAAAGCATGATGCCGAAAAGTGTGAGCGGTTTTCGACATCATGCTCTGACTCTTTAATTCAGAACAGGATTCAGATTTTGTGCCGATCCGGCCTAAAATCATCCTGTTCTAGGGAGATAGGCACATGAAGCACGAACGCCTTGGCATCGAACTTTCCGGACAACCGCTCGGTTTTGCCGAGATGGTGACGATTGGTGCGGGCAAGGCTGCGATTTCGGCTTCGGCGACAGGCATGGCCCGCATCGCGATCGCCCGCGAGGTCGTCGAGGATGCGATTGCCTCCGGCATGCCGGTCTACGGCTCGACGACAGGCGTCGGCGCCATGAAAGACGTGGAGTGGTCGGCCGACGAACTCGACACCTTCAATCTCGGCCTGGTGCGCGCCCATCATTTCGGCACCGGCACACCCTTTTCCTGCAATATCGTGCGCAATGCCATGGCGATCCGCATCAACACGGCGCTGACCGGCCAGGTCGGCTGCACGCCGGAATTGATCCAAGCCTATATCAGGATGCTCGAGGCCGACCTCATCCCGGTCGTGCGCCGCACCGGCTCGATCGGCTGTGCGGATATCGGCCTGATGGGACAGATCGGCGCGGTGCTGACCGGCGTCGGCGAAGCGATCTATCGCGGCAACCGGATGCAGGCGGCCGAGGCTTTCCAGGCGGCCGGGCTGGAACCGATGCGGATGGCGCCGCGCGACAGCCTCGCCTCGCTCAGCATCAATGCGGTGAGCTTTGCCTCGGCAGCGGAAACGACGCGCAACGCCGCGGCCTCGATCCGCGTCCTGCTGGCGACAGCGATGATGGCGGCCGGCGCGCTCGGCGCGTCCCGCGATCCCTGGAAAGCCGTTCGGCATGTCGGAACGGCGCGTGAGGCGCTGATCGGCGCCTGGCTCTGCAATGCCTCCGACGAGTGGAACTGGCCCGTCGCAACCCATGTGCAGGATCCGCTCAGCCTGCGCATGATCGCACAGGTGTTCGGCGCGGTGATCGAAAACCTTTTATCAACCGGCCACAAGATCCTTGCCGCCACCGGGCGCTCGGACGACAATCCCGTCGTGGTCGAAGGCCGGGTGATGACGTCGGGCGGCTCGCTTCCGCTCGATGTGACGATCCTGCTCGAATCGGCCGCGCTCTGCATGGCGCATGCGGCGCGCAATGCCTTCAACCGCTGCGTCATTCTCGGCAACGGCCAGCGGCGCGACCTGCCGGTCAATCTCGTGCCGCCGGGGCGGATTGCCACCGGTTTCGGGCCGATCATCAAACTTGCCGGCGAGATCTTCTCGCGCGTGCTGTCGATGTCCAATCCCGTGTCGGCGCAGTCGCTGGTGGTTGCGGCCGGGCTGGAGGACGAGGCGGCCTTCCTGCCGCTGGTCATCGAGCGCTTCGACCGGCAGATGCGGGCGCTGAAGCGTCTCGCAGCCCTCGAAGCGCTGCTGTCGGCCCAGGCGATCGACATTCTCGGCGATGAACCGAAGGGCGTTGCCGCCATGCTCTACGAGGTCGTGCGCAAACATGCGGATTTCTATACCGTCGACCGGCCGCTTTCGGCTGAGGTCGAGGCAATCGAGGAGGAACTTGGTTCGGACGACTTCGTTTCGAAGCTGACCGATCAGGTTCCGATCGCCTCCTTCGACGATTTCTTCGCGCTCGGCTCGCTGGAGCGCATCGAGGAGCGGCTGACCAGCCCCTAGAACAGGATGAGTTTAGGCCCAGTCGGCCCAAAATCTGAATCCTGTTCTAAATTGAGAGTTAGAGCATGATGTCGTCCGAAAACCGCTCACACTTTTCGGCATCATGCTCGAGCGGCAATCTGATTTCAGCTTAGGAAGGAAGCGCCATGGACTTCGATCTCGTTCTGCAGGGCACGGTGGTGCTGCCCGACCGCATTCTCGACGAGGGTTATGTCGCCGTGCGCGACGGCAAGATCGCCGAGGTCGGCCTCGGCGTGCCGCCTGCGGGCCGCGAACGGCATCTGCTCGGAAAAGCGCTGATCCTGCCCGGTGCGATCGACGCGCAGGTGCATTCGCTTTCCCAGAAAGACCAGGAGGATTTCCTCTGGTCGACACGATCGGCAGCGGCCGGCGGCGTGACTGTCATCGTCGACATGCCCTATGACGAAGGCAATCTCGTCTGCTCGGCAGCGGCGGTGAAGCGGAAGATCGACCATGCCGGTCCGCAG
The DNA here is from genome assembly GCF_056399245.1 of Rhizobium sp. 01N447_2. Classification (NCBI taxonomy): domain Bacteria; kingdom Pseudomonadati; phylum Pseudomonadota; class Alphaproteobacteria; order Hyphomicrobiales; family Rhizobiaceae; genus Rhizobium; species Rhizobium sp. 01N447_2. The sequence continues at coordinate 102,303 of NZ_JBFTQY010000002.1, read as the reverse complement.
GCGCGGGTCGACTTTGCGCTTTACGGCACCGTCGATCCGGAAGAAGGCCCGGCGCGCATCCGTGAGATGGTGGAGGCAGGCGTCGCGGCCTTCAAGTTTTCGACCTTCGGCACCGATCCCAAGCGTTTTCCGCGCATTCCTCCGGCCCTGCTCGATGCCTGCTTTGCGGCAATCGCGCCGACGGGACTGACGGCGGGCGTGCACAATGAAGACGATGAGGCGGTGCGCACCTATATGGAGCAGGTGAAGGCGAGCGGCATTTCTGATTGGCGGGCGCACGGCCTGTCACGGCCGCCGATCACCGAGCTGCTGGCGATGCATACGATCTTCGAGACGGGTGCTCATACCGGCTGCCCGGCGCATGTGGTGCACTGCTCGCTCGGGCGCGGCTACGATATCGCGCGTGCCTATCGCCGCGACGGCTTTGCGGCGACTGTGGAATGCTGCATCCACTACCTGACGCTCGACGAGGAAAACGACGTAAAGCGGCTCGGCGGCAAGGCGAAGATCAATCCGCCGGTGCGGCCGCGCGCCGAGGTGGAGACGCTCTGGCGGAAGGTGGCCGAGGGTGATGTCTGGCTGGTCTCGACCGATCACGTCAGCTGGTCGGAAAACCGCAAGACCAATCCCGACATGCTCGCCAACGCCTCCGGCGTTCCCGGCCTCGAGGTGATGGTGCCGCTTTTCGTCAAAGGTGCCACCGAACGCGGCATTCCTTTGACCTGGGCCGCCAGGCTGATGGCGGAGAACCCGGCGAAGCATTTCCGGCTCGACCATATCAAGGGCGCGCTGACCCCGGGCAAGGACGCCGATATCGTCGTGCTCGAGCCGCGCGAAAGCGTCTATGATGCATCGGCAAGCGGCAACAACGTCGTCGGCTGGAGCCCCTATAACGGCATCCGCCTGCCCTGGACCGTCTCGGCCACCTATCTACGCGGCGAAAAGATTGCCGAGGGCGCGAAGGTGCTGGCTGAGCCCGGCACCGGCCGGTTCGTGCGGCCGCTGCCGCGCCAGGTCATTGCGGGAGCTGAAGCATGAGCCGCAATCTTCCCGTCAATGCCAGCCGGATCGCTGACGATATCGAGGCGCTGGCCGGGATTACCGAGCCGGGGCATCCCTGGACCCGGCGAGCGTTCTCGCCGGTCTTTCTCGACGGCCGGGCCTATATCGAAGCACGCATGAAGGCGGCGGGGCTGGAAACGCGGATCGATGCCGCCGGCAATCTGATCGGCCGGCGGACAGGCCGGAAACCGTGGCTCGGCACGATCATGGTCGGCTCGCATTCCGACACGGTGCCGGATGGCGGCCGCTTTGACGGCATTGCCGGGGTCATCTCGGCGCTGGAGGTGGCGCGCGCGCTGCGCGATCAGGATATCGAACTCGATCACGATCTCGAAATCGTCGATTTCCTCGCCGAGGAGGTGAGCATCTTCGGCGTGTCCTGCATCGGCAGCCGCGGCATGACCGGCCAACTGCCGGAGGCCTGGCTTTCGCGCGTCAGCGACGGGCGCGACCTGGCCGAGGGCATCGCCGAGGTTGGTGGCCGACCCGATGTGCTGATGCAGCAGAACAGGCCCGATATAGCAGGCTTTCTGGAGCTTCATATCGAACAAGGGCCGGTGCTCGAAGCCGAAAAGGAGGATGTCGGCATCGTCACCGCGATATCAGGCATCACCCGTATCGAGATCACCGTCGAAGGGCGGGCCGACCATGCCGGCACGACGCCGATGGACCGGCGGGCGGATGCGCTGGTGGCGGCGTCACAGCTGGTGCTCGACATCCGCAATGCCTCCGCCGAACTTGCCAAATCGCCGGGGCATTTCGCAGCGACGGTTGGCGAATTCAGGATCGAGCCGAATGCCGCCAATGTCGTGCCGTCGAAGGTGGTGCTGCTCATCGATGGCCGTGCCGAAATCCGCGCCGACATGGAGGCATTCTGCCGCTGGCTCAACGGTCATGTCGAAAAGCTGGCGGGCGCCTACGGCGTGACGATCAAGACGCCAAACCGGGTTTCCGACAATCAGCCGACGCCTGGCGATGCCGGACTGCTTTCGATCTTGGAGGCTGCCTGCGAACGGGTCGGCGCCAAACATCGGCGCATGGCCTCCGGCGCGGGACACGATACGGCCTGGATCGCCAAGGTGGCACCGGCGGCGATGATCTTCGTGCCTTGCCGGGAAGGCCGCAGCCATTCGGCCGACGAGTGGGCGGAGAATGACGATATCACGCTCGGCGCCGCCGTACTTTTCGAGGCGGTGCGCGAGATGGATGCGAGCTTGAATCAGGAGAGGACCGATGGGACGCATACTCGTTGAGAAGGACGTGGAAGCTGCCGTCAAAGGCGGCTCCGTCTATGCAGCCGGCGGCGGCGGCTGGGCCGATCACGGACGGATGCTCGGTTATGCCGCCGTCAATGTCGGCAAGCCGGAGCTGGTCTCGATCGACGAGTTGAAGGACGAGGACTGGATTGCGACTGCGGCCGCGATCGGCGCGCCGGCCTCCACCACGCCCTGGGAAATGCAAGGCATCGACTATGTGAAGGCGGTGCAATTGCTACAGGAGGCGCTCGGCGAAAAGCTTTCCGGGCTGATCATCGGCCAGAACGGCAAATCCTCGACGCTGAACGGCTGGCTGCCGTCAGCAATCCTCGGCACCAAGGTGGTCGACGCGGTCGGGGATATCCGCGCGCATCCGACGGGCGACATGGGCTCGATCGGCATGGCCGGTTCGCCCGAGCCGATGATCCAGACCGCTGTCGGCGGCAATCGGGGGGAGAATCGTTATATCGAGCTGGTGGTGAAGGGAGCGACGGCGAAGATCTCGCCGGTGCTGCGCGCCGCCGCCGACCAATCCGGCGGCTTCATCGCCAGCTGCCGCAATCCGCTCCGGGCCTCCTATGTCCGCAGCCATGCCGCACTCGGCGGCATCTCGATGGCGCTTGCGCTCGGCGAAGCAATCATCGCGGCGGAGAAGCGCGGCGGATCAGCCATCATCGATGCAATCTGCAAGACGACGGGCGGACATATCCTTGCCGAGGGCGTCATCACCCGCAAGGACGTCGTCTACACCAAGGAAGCCTTCGACATCGGCACGATCACCGTCGGCTCGGGCGAAAAATCGGTGACGCTGCATGTGATGAACGAATATATGGCGGTGGACGATGCGGATGGCAAAAGGCTTGCGACCTTCCCCGCGGTGATCACCACGCTTTCGCCGGAGGGCGAGCCGCTCAGCGTCGGCCAACTTCAGGAGGGCATGCATGTCTTCATCCTGCATGTGCCGATGGATATCATTCCGCTGTCGGCAAGCGTGCTCGATCCAACCGTCTATCCCGTCGTCGAAAAGGCGATGGGGATCGAGATCGCACGCTATGCACTGGCAACGAGGGCCTGAGCCATGGCGCGCGATCCCGGCCTTGAAGAACTGATGCGTGAGGAACTCGGCGGTCGGCCGGGTCTTGCCGAAAAATCCATGTTCGGCGGCTGGGCCTTCATGCTGAACGGCAATCTTCTCTGCTGCGCGCGCCATGACGGCATGCTGATCCGACTCGGCAAGGGCAATGACGGCTGGGCGCTGGCACTGCCAGGCGTGATCCAGATGCTGTCGGGCGAGCGGGTGATGCATGGCTGGGTGCGAGGCAATGCCGAAGTTTATGGCGACGATGCCCTGAGACGGCGTCTGCTTGATGCCGCGCTCGCCTATGTGGAATCGCTGCCGAGCAAGTAGCAAAACGAGGAACCCACGATGCCGAAGGCCAATCCACGTCATCCGAAATTTCCGATTCCCGGCGGGCCGGACCTGCGCGCCAAGGGCTGGCGGCAGGAGGCGCTGCTGCGGCTGCTCGAAAACGTGCTCTCCGTCGGCGAGGACCCCGACAATCTGATCGTCTATGCAGCTCTCGGCAAGGCCGCCCGCAACTGGGCGGCGCACAGGGGCATCGTCAAGGCGCTGACCGAGATGGAGGAGGACCAGACGCTGCTCATCCAGTCCGGCAAGCCGATCGGGCTGGTGCGCACCCATGCCAAGGCGCCGCTGGTTATCATGGCGAACTGCAATATCGTCGGACAATGGGCAAAGGCCGAAGTGTTCTACGAGCTGCAGCGCAAGGGGCTGATCTGCTGGGGCGGGCTGACGGCCGGCGCCTGGCAATATATCGGCAGCCAGGGCGTCATCCAGGGTACCTACGAGATCTTCATGCGCATCGCCGAGCGGCGCTTCGGCGGCGACCTCCTCGGCCGGTTCGTGCTGACGGCGGGCCTCGGCGGCATGGGCGGAGCGCAGCCGCTCGCCGGCCGCATGGCGGGGGCTGCGATCCTCTGCGTCGACATCGATCCGGAGCGGGCCCGCAAGCGCCAGCAGATCGGTTACCTCCAGGAAATCGCACCCGATCTCGATACCGCCCTTCAGATGATCGATGAGGCGGTGAAGGACAAGCGGGCGCTTTCCGTCGGCCTCGTCGGCAATGCGGCGGAGGTCTATCCGGAAATCGCCCGGCGCGGCATCGTGCCCGACATCGTCACCGACCAGACCTCGGCGCACGACCTCGTCTATGGCTACGTGCCGAAGGGCATGAACCTCGATCAGGTCAAGGGCCTGCGCGACGACGGCCAGGGCCAGTTGATGACGGCAAGCCGCGCCTCGATCGTCGAGCATGTGACGGCGATGCTGGAGTTTCAGAAAAAGGGTTCCGAAGTCTTCGACAACGGCAATCTGATCCGCACGCAGGCCAAAGAGGGCGGCGTCGCCAATGCCTTCGACATCCCGATCTTCACGGAAGCCTATCTCAGGCCGTTGTTTGCCCGGGCGATCGGCCCATTCCGCTGGATGGCTCTGTCAGGCGAGGAGAGCGACATCGCCCGCATCGACGACCTGCTGCTCGAAATGTTCCCCGACAACAAGATCATCACCAACTGGATCCGGCTGGCGCGCGAGCACGTGCCCTTCGAGGGGCTGCCGGCCCGCATCGCCTGGCTCGGCCATGGCGAACGCACGGCACTCGCCCGCCGCGTCAATGCGCTGGTTGCGAGCGGCGAACTCAAAGGCCCGGTCGCCTTCTCCCGCGACCATCTCGATGCCGGCGCCATGGCGCATCCCAATATCATGACCGAGCGCATGAAGGACGGCTCGGATGCGATCGCCGACTGGCCACTGATCGATGCGATGATGCTCTGCTCGTCGATGGCCGATCTCGTCGTCGTCCATTCCGGCGGCGGCGGTTACGCCGGCTACATGACGAGCTGCGGCGTCACCGTCGTCGCCGACGGCACGGATGGCGCCGACGAACGGCTCGACCATGCGCTGACCAACGATACGGCGCTTGGCGTCATGCGTTACGCCGATGCGGGTTATGAGGAGGCGCTTGATGAGGTGGCGAAGAAGGACGTGCCCTATATCCGGCTTGGTTGATGCGCAGGAGGCGGACGTCAGGCAATCAGATTGGAGACTTCGATGAGGTTGCCGTCGGGGTCCCTGAAATAGACCGAGCGCAAACGCCCGGTCGCACCGGTGCGCTCGACCGGACCCTCTTCGATTGCAACGCCCGCGGCCTGTAGATCAGCGATGACATCGGCAAGCGGTGTCTCGGCGATGAAGCAGAGGTCGCCGGAGCCGGGTGTGGGGTGTCTCGCCTTGGGATCGAATTCGTGGCCGGCCTGATGCAGGTTGAACTTCTGCCCGCCGAATTTCAGCGCCTTGCGGCCTTCCGCGAAGGTTTCGACCGACATGCCGAGGATGCGGGAATAGAAATCGCAGGTGATGGCGATATCGGCGACGGTCAGCACGAGATGGTCGAGGCGGTCTATGCGGATCATGCTTTTCTCCTCGCGAATTGCTGGGCAAGACAGGCGGAAGCGAAGGCCAGCGCCAGCATGGCAAGCGTGAAGATAACGACGGCGGCCCAGCCTTCAACCGCATAGAACCAGCCGCCCGCCGAACCCATGAGGCTGGAGCCAACATAATAGGCGAGCATATAGAGCGACGAGGCGTGGCCTTTGGTGCCATGCGCCAGCTTGCCGACGAGGCCGCTGGCGATCGAATGGCTCATGAAGAAGCCGGTCGTGAGCACTGTTATACCGAGGATGATGACCGAGAGCGAGGCAAAGAGCGTCAACGCGCTGCCGGCGGCGGTGAGTGCCAGACCGAAGAGAAGCACGGAAAAGTGCCCGATCCTGTCCCCGAGCAGGCCGCCGRTCGAGGAGGCGCCGATGCCGAAGAGATAGACGGTGAATATCAGCCCGAGTTCGGTCTGGTTGAGGCCGTAGGGCGGCGCCACCAGGCGGAAACCGGCATAGTTATAGATGGTCACAAAGGAGCCCATCGCCAGGAAGGCGATGGCGAAGATGAAGGGCAACGCCGGATTGCTGAGATGGCCGAGCCAGGCTTTTGCATGAAAGCGCGGATCGAAGCCCGGCCGGCGGACGAAATTGCGTGACGGCGGCAGGAGGGCGATGAAGCCGATCGCGGCGGCAAGGCCGATGGCGCCGATGATGAAAAGCGCCGGACGCCAGGTGAGATATTCGGCGAAGATGCCTGTCAGTACGCGGCCGGACATGCCGCCGAAGGCCGTGCCGCCGACATAAAGGCCCATGGTGGCGCCAAGACCGCGCGGATCGATTTCCTCGGCGAGATAGGCCATGGCGACAGCAGGCACGCCGCCGAGAACGAGGCCTTGGAGAGCGCGGATGACGAGCAGCAGATGCCAGTTCGGGGCAAAGGCGGTGGCGATGGTCAGCAATGCCGCGCCGACCAGCGATATCGACATCAGGCTGCGGCGGCCAAGGCCTTCCGAGACGGCGGCGGCGCAGACGATGGCGACCGCGAGAAAGCCGGTGGAGAGCGACAGGGACAGCGAGCTTTCGGCCGGACTGACGGAGAATTCCTGAGAGAAGATCGGCAGCAGCGGCTGCACGCAATAGAGCAGCGAGAAGGTGGAGAAGCCAGACAGGAAGAGCGCCAGGCTGGCGCGGCGATAGGCGCCGGTTCTGCGGGTCAGGTAGTGTTTTTGTCCTGGGATCGTGGTTGTCTCGGCGGTCTTCACGGCATGCGCTCTCGTCGGCATATCTTCATCCTTCCGGCCTCCGATCTAGTCAACGCCACTCCATTTGTCCAATATATGAAACTGGCGATTTCGATAGGTTTTGGAGATGGCAATGGAGTTGCGGCACCTGAGATATTTCCTGGCGGTCGCGGAGGAAGGCAATTTCACCCGTGCCGCCGGCAAGCTCGGCATCGGGCAGCCGCCGCTCAGCCAGCAGATCCGCGATCTGGAGAGGGAAGTGGGTGCGGCGCTGTTTCACCGCGTGCCGCACGGCGCCGAATTGACGGCAGCGGGTACGGCCTTCCTCGGCGAGGCAAAGGCGTCGCTGGCGGCTGCGGAAAAGGCGAAACTTGCGGCGCAAAGCGCCAATCGCGGCGAGACCGGCCGGCTGTCGCTCGGTTTCACCGCCTCCTCCGCCTTCAACCCCGTGGTCAGCACGACGATCCGCCGGTTTCGCGCGCGCTGGCCGGAGGTGCAGCTGTCGCTGACGGAAATGAATACGCTGGCGCTGATACAGAAGCTGGAACGCGGAGAGCTCGACGCCACCTTCATGCGCCCCGGCCTCGACGATCCCGCCGGTATCCGGCTGCGGCGGCTGCCGGATGAGCCGATGGTGATCGCCCTGCCTGCCAGCCATCCCTTGGCACGGCGCAGCAAGCTGCCGCTTGCGGCGCTGGCGGAAGAACCCTTCATCCTCTTTCCGCGGCTCGTGGGCTTGAGCCTCTACGACGATGTCGTGCTCGCCTGCCGCAGGGCGGGGTTCGAGCTGACCGTGGCACAGGAGGCGCCGCAGATCTCATCGGTCGTCAATCTGGTGGCGGCCGATCTTGGCGTCTCGATCGTGCCCGCTTCGATTTCGCAGATCAAGCTCGAAGGTGTGGCCTACCGGCCGATCGAGGGGCCGCCGGCCGTGGCGCGCCTGGCGCTGGCAATCCTGAAAACACACCGCTCGCCGGTCACCGAGAACCTGATCAGCCTGCTGAGCTCATGAATTAGCCCGTCGGATCCCAATAGGGCGGATCGCCGAAGCTCTTCTTCAGGTGGTCGGCGATGGCGCGGAGCTTGGCGGAGGGATTTCGGCCCTCGGGATGGGCCATATAGATGAATTCGGCCTCCGGCCTATGGCCGACATCGATTTCGGCAAGCCGGCCCTCACGGATGGCCGAACCGGCGATGAAGGCCGGCAGCAGCGCGATGCCGAGCCCGGCAATCGCGGCGTCGCGGAGCATATCGCCATTGTTGATGCCGAGCGCCAGTTTCGCGCGCACGACGATCGCACCGTCGGGCGTCTGGAAGCGCCAGTCGGCAACGCCGCGATTGGTGTAGAAGATGCCGCGATGGCTGTTGAGATCAGCCAGCGACGACGGAATTCCCTGGCGGGCGAGATAATCCGGCGAGGCGCAGAGAAGACGGCGGCTGCGCGTGAGTTTCCAGGCGACCAGCCGGCTATCGGCGATTGGGCCGTTGCGGATGATGGCATCATAACCGTCCGAGGCGGCATCGACGCGCCGGTCATCGATATCGAGGGTCAGTTCGATCTCGGGATGTTCGGCAAGAAAAGGATAAAGCGCCGGGCCGAGATGCATGCGGCCGAAGGTGACGGGGGCGGCGATGCGGATCGGGCCGGACAGCGTCCCGCGCCGCTCGGCCATATCGGCCGTGGCCTCCTCGATCTCGCGCACGATGCGCGCGGCGCGCTCGAGGAAGACCGTGCCATCCTCCGTCAAGGTGAGCTTGCGCGTCGTTCGGTGCAGCAGCATGCCGCCGAGCGACTTTTCCAGTTCGGCCAGCCTTTCGCTGACGACGGATTTGGACAGCCGCAGGCGCCGGGCCGCCTCGCTGACCGAGCCCGCCTCAACCACGGCGACGAAAGCCGCAATACCTTCGATCCTGATCATCGTTCGGCTTTTCCGAATTCGAGTTCCCCGGTCTGGAGACTAATCCGAACGAATGGAAAATGCCATCTTCCACTCATCGAAAGGGACGGCAGGGGCCGCCTCACCTTAAACGCAGGAGATGGAACCATGAACCGCTTGAACAACAGGGTCGCGATCGTCACCGGCGCAAGCTCCGGCATCGGCCGCTCCACGGCAAAGCTCTTTGCCGCCGAAGGCGCCAAGGTCGTCGTCGGCGCCCGCCGCCAGGGCGAACTCGACAGTCTCGTCGCCGAGATCAAGGCAGAGGGCGGCGACGCCATCGCCATTGCCGGCGACGTGCGCTCGGAAGACTATCACAAGGCGCTGGTCGCCGCCGCCGTGACAAATTACGGCAAGCTCGATATCGCCTTCAACAATGCCGGCACGCTCGGCGAAGCAGGTCCGAGCACCGCCGTTTCGGAAACAGGCTTCAGCGAGGCGCTGGCGATCAATCTGACGGCCTCCTTCCTCGCCGCCAAGCACCAGATCGGCGCAATGGTGGAGAATGGCGGCGGCTCGGTGATCTTCACCTCGACCTTCGTCGGCTACAGCTTCGCTTTTCCGGGCGTTGCCGCCTATGCCGCCAGCAAATCCGGCCTGATCGGCCTGACGCAGGCGCTCGCCGTCGAATTCGGCCAGCAGGGCGTGCGCGTCAATGCCATCCTGCCGGGTGCTGTTGATACCGACATGTATCGGGACATGAACGATACGCCTGAGAAGCAGGCCTTCGTCACCAATCTGCATGCGCTGAAGCGTGTCGCGACACCCGAAGAACTCGCCCGCTCGGTTCTCTATCTCGCCTCCGACGATGCGAGCTTCGTCACCGGCACGGCCTCGCTGGTCGACGGCGGCGCTTCGATCACCCGCACCTGAGACGGCGCGGCGCGATTATCCGCTGCGGGTTGATGATCCTTCAACGCGCCGGCTTATCGCGCCGCCTTTTTCAGGGCATTCTCCCAACAACGGGCCGCGGCCCAAAATTCGATCAAAGGAACGTCATCATGTCACGCCTGCAAAACAAGACAGCCCTCATCACCGGCGGCACCAGCGGCATCGGTCTCGAGACCGCCCGCCAGTTCATCGCCGAGGGCGCCCGCGTCGTCGTTACCGGCAGCAGCGCGGCAAGCGTCGAGGCGGCCCGCGCCGAACTTGGCGGCAAAGCCACCGTCATCCAGGCCGATGCCGGCAATGCGGTCGGCCAGAAGGCCGTCGCCGATAGCGTGAGAGAGGCTTTCGGCACGCTCGACATCCTCTTCGTCAACGCCGGGGTCGCCGAATTCGGGCCGCTGGAACAGTGGAGCGAAGCCGCCTTCGACAAGTCTGTTGATATCAACGTCAAAGGACCGTTCTTCCTGATTCAGTCGCTGCTGCCGATTTTTTCGAAGCAAGCCGCGATCGTGCTCAACACCTCGATCAACGCCCATATCGGCATGCCGAACTCCAGCGTCTATTCGCTGACGAAGGGCGCGCTGCTGACGCTTGCCAAGACATTGTCGGGCGAACTCATCGGCCGCGGCATCCGCGTCAACGCCGTCAGCCCCGGTCCGATCGCCACGCCGCTTTACAGCAAGCTCGGCGCTTCGGAAGCCCAATCCAAGGCGATGGCCGGGCAGATCCAGGCCCAGATCCCCGTCGGCCGCTTCGGAAATCCCAGCGAAGTCGCCAAGACGATCGTCTTCCTCGCCTCCGATGAGGCGGCCTATATCGTCGGTAGCGAACTCATCATCGACGGCGGGATGAGCAACCTCTGACCCACGAGCGCGGCGGGACCAGCTGCCGCGCTGCTTGCCGGCTTCGGCATGGCGATCGCGATCGTCATGCAGCGGCTACCCGAGCAGGTCCGCTGCATGTCGTCGGCGCGATTGCATGTTCTCCGCCAAAGGCTTAGGGTCGAGGACGGTCAGAAAAGGCGACGGGTAGAAGGCCATGGCTCTCAGCGGCAAACGCATCCTCCTCATCATCTCCGGCGGCATCGCGGCCTATAAGAGCCTGGATCTGATCCGCCGGCTGCGCGAGCGCGGCGCGAGCGTGCGCCCTGTGATGACCAAAGGCGCGCAGGAATTCGTCACGCCGCTTGCCGTCGGTGCACTGGCGGCGGACCATGTCTTCCTCGATCTGTTTTCGCGGCAGGACGAACAGGATATCGGCCATATCCGCCTGGCGCGCGAATGCGACCTCGTGCTGATCGCCCCTGCCACCGCCGATCTGATGGCGAAGATGGCGAACGGGCTTGCCGACGATCTCGCTTCGACCGTGCTTCTGGCGACGAACAGGCCGGTGCTTGCCGCACCAGCGATGAACCCCGCCATGTGGGCGCACCCGGCGACACGGCGGAATGCCGCGATGCTCCGAGCCGACGGCATCCGCTTCGTCGGGCCGATGGCCGGCGAGATGGCGGAAAGCCGGGAGGCCGGGCTTGGCCGGATGGCGGAACCGCTGGAGATCGTCGCTGCGGCCGAAATCATGCTCGATGACGGAGAAAAACCGCTGAAGGGTCGCAAGGCGATCGTCACGTCAGGACCGACCCACGAACCGATCGATCCGGTGCGCTACATCGCCAACCGCTCCTCCGGCCGGCAGGGACATGCGATCGCCGCAGCGCTTGCAAGACTCGGGGCTGATGTGACGCTTGTTTCAGGGCCGGTGACGCTTTCCGACCCCGTCGGCGTTACCGTCGTGCATGTCGAGCGGGCCGAGGAGATGCGCGATGCCGTGCTGGCCGCACTGCCGGCCGACATCGCGGTGATGGTCGCGGCCGTCGCAGACTGGCGCGTGGCCTCGGCCGCCGACCAGAAGCTGAAGAAACATCCCGGCGAATCCATTCCGACGCTGGCGCTGACGGAGAATCCGGACATCCTGAAGACTGTCGGCCATCACACGATGCGGCCGAAGCTGGTGATCGGCTTTGCCGCCGAGACGCAGGACGTCGAAATCAATGCGAAGGCGAAACTCGAGAGAAAGGGCGCCGACATGATCGTCGCCAACGACGTTTCGCCGGCGACCGGCATCATGGGCGGCGGCCGCAACAGGGTCAAACTCGTCCGCCGCGACGGCATCGAGCAATGGCCTGACCTGGCGAAGGAAGAGGTGGCAGAACGGCTGGCGGCGCTGATCGCCAAGCAGTTCAGTTAACGCCGAGGGATCAGGCTGGAACGACGATGCGCTGCGATTTGACGGCCGCCCGTTTGCCCGGTCGAAAATCCGCGACGTCGATTCCTCCTTCGCCGACCGTGACGGCGCTGCCGTTCGGGATCTCGGCCCAGGCATCGCCATCGTCGTTCAGCGGCTCCGACACAAGACAATAGCCCTTGCCAACCGGCGAGGCATAAAGAGTCGGCGCCTTGCGATCGGTCGCATAGCGGATGGCATAAAGCGCCTTGCCGTCGGAGAAGGCAGCGGTAAAGCGCAGCAGCACCGAGCCGATGGTGTTTTCCGCCAGGTCCTCGATGAAGCCGATCATTTCCGCCATCGCGGCGATCGGCGCTTCGCGCAGGCCGAACTGCAGCGCCAGCAGGAACATCAATTCGGAATCGGTGGTGCCACCGCGGGCATTGAACAACTCGTCGTCGAGCATCGCCTCCATCGGCCGGCGCAGGCGCTCGAAGCCGGAGACCTGGCCATTGTGCATGAAGGACCAGCTCTCATGGGTAAAGGGATGGCAATTGTCGCGGCGCGTGCCGCCGCCTGTGGCAGCGCGGACATGGGCGAGGAAGAGCGGCGAACGGATCTGCCTCGCCAGGCTCTTCAGATTGCAATCCGACCAGGCGGGCAGGATATCGCGGTAGCGGCCGGGCTCGGGCCGATCACCATACCAGGCAATGCCGAAGCCATCGCCATTCGTCGCGGTCTTGGCGCGGGTGGCGCAATGCGACTGCTCGATCAGGGAATGGGCGGGCGAGGATACCAACTCCTCGAGATAGAGGGGGTCTCCGCGATAGGCTGCCCAGCGACACATGGCTCTTTGCTCCGGAACCCGCCGCATCGGCGGGAAATGCTGAAACGCAACTGAATTGTCGAATGTCGTCGCTAATAACAGCTTAACGCCCGGCCGGTTTGCAAGTGAAACATGACGATTTCTTGACGCCTGACCTCTTCAAATTCGGCGAAACGCTGTGTTCTTTTGTGAACACTGCGTTGTCTGCCCCGCAGACTTCGCGCCCGGCAGCCGGGCGGCTATAGTCGCCGCCAAGTTGAACCTCTAGGAGGACGCCATGTCGATCCGCCCCGTCAAGCATGAAAGTACTGCCACACCGACCATGGAAGGCGCCGGCGTCAAGCTGCACCGCGTCTTCGGCTTCGGCGATCCCGCGATGACCGATCCCTTCCTGATGATGGATGATTTCCGCAACGACAATCCGGCGGAATATATCCGCGGTTTTCCCTGGCATCCGCATCGCGGCATCGAGACGATCACCTATGTGCTCGCCGGCACCGTCGAGCACGGCGACAGCTTGGGCAATAGCGGCCTGCTCGGCGCCGGCGACATCCAGTGGATGACAGCCGGCAGCGGCATCATGCACCAGGAAATGCCGAAGGGCGATTTTGCCGGCCGTATGCACGGCTTCCAACTCTGGGCGAACTTGCCCTCCTCGCTGAAGATGACGGCGCCGCGCTACCAGGACGTCAAATCCACCGATATTCCTGTCGTCGTCGATGATGACGGCACGGCGGTGCGGGTGATCTGCGGCGATTTCTGGGGCAAGGCCGGTCCGGTCGATGGCGTCGCCGCCGAGCCGATCTATCTCGACGTTTCGGTGCCGCCCGGCCGGAAGAAGCGCCTGCCGGTCGATACCTACCGCAATGCCTTCGCCTATATCTTCGCCGGCTCCGGCACCTTCCGCGATGCATCGAAACCCTTCGGCGTGCGCGTCGAGAAGGATGTCGACGGCGAGGAATTGAATATCCGCGACATGTCCGGCAACCGCACGCTCGTGGTCTTCGACAGCGGCGACGAAGTGACGGTGCAGGCAGGCGACCAGGGCATCCGTTTCCTGCTTGTCTCCGGCAAGCCGATCGAGGAGCCGGTTGCCTGGCACGGCCCGATCGTGATGAATTCGCGCGAGGAAATCATGCAGGCGATGCGCGAACTGCAGAACGGCACCTTCATCAAAGCTGCGCACTGAACGCATTTCTCTCTTGCATCTGCGAAGAATCGGCCTACTTTTAAGCCATCAGCAACAGAACGAAAGGAAGGTGATCCAATGTCTAATGAGATTTCGGACCTCGTAACGGGCATGGAAGAGGTGACGAAGGCGAGGCAGCCCTCGCTCTAATCCCCGCCTTCCTGGGGCTGCATAGACAGTCCAGGCCAGTTTGAGGCCAAACTCATGGAAAGGGTCGCTGAGGCGGCCCTTTTTTATTGTCTTGATGTCTTTATTGTCTTGACGTCAGGCGTTGACGAAAGATCGAAATCTCACTACTCATAAAGTCATCTGATGACTTTATGAGTAGTGAGATGCGCGCACTGAGCAAGACCAATCTCGCGGATGAGGCGATCGAGGCGATCCGCGACGACATTCTCGGCAAACGCTGGGCGGTCGGCGAGAAATTGCCGAATGAAGCCTCGCTGTCGGCCATGCTGTCCGTCAGCCGCGGCACGGTGCGCGAGGCGGTGCGGGTCCTCGCCTCCCAGGGTTATCTCGAAACAAGGCAGGGTTCGGGCACCTATGTCCGCGCCACCAGCGATGCCGGCCGGCCGCTGACGATGGCGCGGCGCGCCAGCCTGCGCGACCAGTTCGAGGCGCGCCTGGCGCTCGACGTCGAGGCAGCCCGGCTGACGGCGATCCGCAAGACGCCGGAGATTGTTGCCGGGCTTCGCAGACTGCTTGCCGAACGCGGCAATTACGACGGCGGCAACCAGGCGGCCTTCATCGAACGCGACCTCGCCTTCCACAAGGCGGTCATCGCCGCCTCCGGCAACCGGGCGATGATCGAGATCTATGATTTTTTCTCGGCCTCGATCGCCGATACCATCGCGGCGACGCTCGGCAAGGATATTCCGGAACCCGATATGCAGGCGCATGCCGATATCGTCGACGCCATCGAAACCGGCGATCCCGACAAGGCGGATGCGGGGGTGCGGCGCTTCATGGCGCCGGTTCTTGCCGCACTCGACCGGATGATCCTGTCATGAACACGCCTTCCAACAATGCCGCCAGCGCGCTCGAGGCGGCCGACGAATTGCTTGTAGAGGCCGAGGCCGGCAGCCTTCTACCGCCGCAGGCAACGCCGGTGCGGGGAGCGGCGGACCGCTTTCTGCTCGGCGCGAGCCTGGTGCTGATCGCCTTCAACCTGCGCCCGGTCTTCTCGAGCGCCTCGGCGCTTCTGCCGGAAATCCGCTCGGAGCTCGGCCTCAGCACGCTGGGCGCCAGCCTGCTGACGACGCTTCCGGTCGTCTGCCTCGGCGCCTTCTCGCCGCTTGCGCCTCGTCTTGCCCAGCGCCTCGGCACGGAACGCACGCTGCTCGGCGTTCTCCTGCTTCTGGCCCTCGGCACGGGTTTGCGCGGGCTTTCCTCCGTGCCGCTGCTCTTCATCGGCACCGCCCTTGCGGGCGCCTGCATCGCCGTCGGCAATGTGCTGCTGCCGGGGCTGGTGAAGCGGGATTTCGCCGGGCGCGCGGCGCTGATGACCGGCTTCTACACGATGGCGCTCTGTGCCGGGGCGGCAAGTGCGGCCGGGCTGACGCTGCCGATCGAGCATGGATTAGGCGGCTCTCTCGCGGGCGCGCTCGCCATCTGGGCGCTGCCCGCCCTGTTCGTCAGCCTGCTCTGGCTGCCTGAAGTTCTTCGCAGCGGCGGACAGGCAAGACGAAATGGCTTCCACGTCAAAGGCCTCTGGCGCGACCGGCTCGCCTGGCAGGTGACGCTGTTCATGGGGCTGCAATCGGCACTTGCCTATTGCGTCTTCGGCTGGCTGGTCCCTATCTTACGCGAACGCGGGCTCGACGGCGTCACTGCCGGGGCGATCGTTTCGCTGTCGGTGATGGTGCAAGCGGCATCCTGCCTGATCGTGCCGCATATCGCCGTGCGTGGCCGGGACCAGCGGCTGATCAATGCGAGCCTCTGCGGCGTCGCCGTCACCGCCCTGCTCGGCCTGCTCTTCGCGCCGCTTTCGACGGTCTGGCTGTGGGCGGTGCTGCAGGGCATCGGCCAGGGTGGACTGATCGCGGCGGCCATGACGACGATCGTGCTGCGCTCGCGCGATCCCGATGTCGCCGCCCATCTTTCCGGCATGGCGCAATGTGTCGGTTACCTGCTCGCCGCCATCGGCCCCCTCATCGTCGGCCTCATCCGCGGCTGGACCGGAAGTTTTTCCTGGTGCGCGGCCCTCTTCGTTGCGCTCGGGCTCGGCGCGGCAATCAACGGCTGGAAGGCCGGCCGCGCGATCGAGATCAACGTTCACGCGGTCGAAAAGGACGGCTGAGCCGCTCGCTCACCTGTTCATCACCATCTCTTGATGCCGGTCGTCGGCCGCGGATGTTACGCTATCTCAGCCTCTCATTGCCCACCGCCGGAGGAGACATCTTGCGCATACGAACCCTGTTTMTGTTCACCGCGCTTGCAGCAATGCTGGCCCCCGCCCTTTCCTATGCGCAGGAAAGCGATCAACCAAGGGCGAATGTCCAGAGCGGCGCGCGCGACGGCGTGCTGAAGCTGCTGCCGGCCGATTCCGTCACCGAGCACGCGCTGACGATCGGCGACCGGAAGCTCGCCTATACTGCCACCGCCGGCACGCTGGATCTCTTCGGCCAGGACGGGGCGCAGACCGGCGCGATCTTCTACACCGCCTATGTCGCGCGGGATGGCGGGCCGAACCGGCCTCTGACCTTTGCCTTCAACGGTGGGCCGGGTGCCGCTTCCGCCTTCCTGCATCTCGGGCTGGTCGGGCCGAAGGTACTCGATTTCGGGCCGGACGGACGCGACGGCGCCAATGCGAAACTCGTCGACAACCCGCAGAGCTGGCTCGATTTCACCGATCTCGTGCTGATCGATCCGATCGGCACCGGCTGGAGCCGAACGGCAAAGGCGGACGACGCTTCCAATTATTACAACGTCAGTGCCGATGCTGAGAGCATCGCCAAGGCGATCGCGCTCTATGTCGCGCACAACAACCGTTCCAACTCGCCGAAATATCTTCTCGGCGAAAGTTATGGCGGCTTTCGCGCCGCCAAGGTCGCCTCGGCGCTTCAGGAAAGCCAGGGCATCATCGTCGCCGGCGCAGTGATGCTCTCCCCCCTGCTCGAGGGCCAGCTGATGTTCAATGCCGATCAGTTCCCGCTCGGCGCAGCGCTGGAGCTGCCGTCGCTGGCGGCAGCCGAACTCGACCGGCACAAGGCCTTCGACGAAGAGAAGCAGAAGGAGGCCGAGACCTTCGCGCTCGGGGACTATCTGACGACGCTGGCGGGGCCGCCGCCGATGGGTGCCGACGCCGCCGTCTTCTATGGCAGGATCGCCGCATTGACCGGCATTCCCGAGGATATCGTCACCCGCAACCGCGGCTTCCTCGGCAGTTCCTTCGTCAAACATTCGGACGCGGGCAGCGGCGAGGTGATGAGCTCGTACGACGCCTCCTTTGCAGCACCCGATCCCTATCCGGAATCGGATTACGACCGCGGCGACGACGCCATCCTCGACGGCTTCACCCGCGCCTATGGCGGCGCCTTCGCCGATTACGCCCGCAACGAGCTCGGCTTCAAGACCGAGATGACCTATTCGCTGCTCGACGGCGATATCAGCCGACGCTGGGAATGGGGCGGCGGGCGCGGCGGCGGATCGCGATTCCAGGCCAGCGCCACCGACAACATCCGGCAACTGCTCGCCTCGAACCCAGCATTCCATCTGCTGATTGCGCATGGCTACAGCGATCTGGTGACGCCCTATGGCGTCAGCCGCTACGTGGTCGACCATCTGCCGCCCTCGCTCGCCGGCGGCCGCGTCGGGCTGAAGCTTTATCGCGGCGGCCATATGTTCTATACGAAAGCCGATCAGCGGGCCGCCTTCACGGCGGATGCAAAGGCCTTCTACGCCACACGCCCGGCCGCTCAGCCGGCGGACTAGAGTTCTTTGTTTTCCGCATGTCATGATCGCAAAACCGCTGTACACTTTTGCGCGACACGCTTTGGGGACTTGCCGATGCATATCACCGGAGGATGCCACTGCGGGGCGATCCGCTATCAGGCGGAGATCGATCCGGAGCGGGTCTCGATCTGCCATTGCACCGATTGCCAACGGTTGACGGGCTCGGCCTATCGCATCACAGCACCAGCGCGGCCGCGAAGTTTCACGCTCACATCAGGTGAGCCAAGAGGCTACGCAAAATATGGCGACAGCGGCGGTCTCAGCCGTCAGTTCTTCTGCCCGAATTGCGGATCGCCGCTCTACCGCACAGACGGCGAAGGCGGCGCGATCGGCATCCGCGTCGGCGGCATCGACCAGCGGCGGGAATTGACGCCGAAAAAGCAGATATGGTGCCGCTCGGCTTTGTCCGGGGTGGAGAATATCGAAACGCTGCCACGCTTCGAGGGCGAGGATTAGAGCAATTCCAGGAAAAGTGCGAAGCGGTTTTCCGTTCGGAATTGCGTAAAAACAAAAGGCTAGAGCGGTCCTGCGCTTCCGTTAAAAGCTGAACCGCTCTAGGCTGGCGCCGGCTCAACATCCCGCCCCCTATTCCGGCCGAGGCATCTCCGGCCAGCTGTCGGTCACGCCGGCCTGTACCGGACGCTCCAGATAGGTGGAAAGGGCGATATAGCTGCGGGTGCCGGTGACGCCGGGAACGGCATGGATCTGCGCCAGAAAAGCTTCCAATGCCTGCGGGCTGGCGGTGCGGACCTTGAAGAGAACGCTGGCGTCGCCCGCGACCGAATGCATCTCCTCGACCTCGGGAAACTGCAGGACCTGCATCAGCCGCTCGCTCTTGCCCCAGCCGGCCGCTTCCACATGCACGAAAGCAAGCAGCGGCTTGCCGAGCGCTGCGCCATCCAGTGCGGCATGCACGCCCTTGATGGCGCCGGATTGTCTCAGGCGGCGCACACGCTCATGCACGGCCGGCGCCGAGAGGCCGACCGCTTCGCCAAGCCTGGCATAACTCTGGCTGCTGTCGGCGGCGAGCGCGGCTAATATTCTTCGGTCGAATGCATCGATGACCGACTGCTGCCGACGTCCCTGCCGAAGATCGTCTGTATTTCTTGTCATTCCGCAAAATCCCCTTTCTGCCGAAGAATAATCGCCGACACTGCTATTATTCAACAAAGTATTCGGAACAGGAGAAATTTTATGGAGACGATCGCGCGCAATCCAGCAAACGGGATCTATGCGGCCAGCCCTGATTACATCCATGCGCTGGAGGTCAGGCAACCGTCGCGGCTGCTCTTCGTCAGCGGCACGATGGGTCTCGATCAACAGGGAACGGCCGCGGCCGATCTGGAAGGCCAGTTGGAGCTCATCTGGTCCAATCTGCGCGCCATCCTCACTTCCGCTGATATGACGGTGGACAATATCGTGCGGCTGACGAGCTATCTCACCGACGGCGCCTTTATGGAGGCGAACCAGAATGCCCGTCTTCGGGCCCTCTACGGCCGCGCCGTGCCGACCACGGCGATCATCGTCGAAACGCTGCGCGACGACTGGCTCGTCGAGATCGAGATCGTCGCTGCCGGCTGACGGCAAATGGCCGTCACACCCCCAGGGGTGCGACGGCTGTGGTGATCAGGCCGCCTGTTTCAACAGGCCGAGCGCCTCGGCCAGATCGACCTCGCCGCGGAAACCGCCGCTGCTTTTCGCCTCCTGCCGATGCTCGATCGCATGGGCAAAACGCACGGCCGGTTCCTGCTGCATGCGCTCATAGAGGTGATGCAGGCCGGGAAACTGCCGGCGGTCGACGATCTGGTGAAAGTCGTTCCAGCGGGCGATGCCGACGAAATAGGCATCCGCCAGGCTCGGCCCATTGCCGAGAAGCCATTCGCGACCTTCGAGCAGACGCTCCAGCGTATGATGCGCCTTTTCGACCGCCGCGATTCCATAGGCGGTGAGGACCTGTTTCTCTTCCGGCTCCATTGAATGCTCGATCGCATACCAGAGCGGGCCGAAGGCCTTGAAGAAGGTGGTGTTGAGAAAGGCGAGCATCTGGTTCAGGCGATCGAAATCCGCCGACCCCGGCACAAAGCCCAGACCTTTGCCGATCGTGCCGGCGCCGATATGGTGGAGGATCGCCATGCTTTCGCTGATCGTTCTGCCATCTTCGAGCAGCAGCGACGGCGTTTCGCCGACCGCGTTGATCCGCTTATATTCTTCGCTGGAGACCACTTCCGGCATCTCGACGCGGCAGAGCCGATAAGGCAGGCCGGACCATTCCAGCGCGACGATCGAGCCGAAGGAGCAGCCCTCCGGCACGCCGTAAAACAATATGGGTGACATCAATCGTTCCTTTCAGAATTGAACCCGTTTGGACGCGATGAATGTGCATATGTGGACGATCATGCGGTAGAGGCTATAAATGCATCGCAATGTCCACATATCTGGAAGATGGCAATAGCGCTCTTCAACCTCAACGACCTCCATCTTTTTGTGCAGGCCGTCGACAGCGGCAGCTTCACGGCCGCCGCCAGGCATCTCGGGATTCCGAAATCGACCGTGAGCAAACGCGTTGCGGAGTTGGAGGCACGGCTCGGCGTCCGGCTGATCCAGCGCACGTCGCGAAGCTTCGCGCTAACCGAGCTCGGCCGGGAATTCTTTCAGCACGCCCAGGCCTCGATCATCGAGACAGAGATGGCCGAAGGCATCGTGCGGCGGCATCTGGCCGAACCCGCCGGCAGCGTTCGCCTCACCGCCTCGGTGCCGACAGCGCAGTTCACGCTGACGGAGCATCTGCCGGCGCTGGCGGCACGCCATCCGAAGCTCCGGCTTTCCGTGCACGTGACGGACCGCTTCGTCGATATCGTGCAGGAAGGCTTCGACATCGCGCTGCGCAGCCACCGTGGGCCGCTGCCGGATTCGGCGCTGGTGCAGCGGAAGCTCGCCAGCCATCCCTTCTACATTCTCGCCTCGCCGGATTATATCAGCGCCCGTGGCGAACCGCRCCGGCCGGAGGAGCTGGCACAGCATGCGACGATCATGACCAGCCTGATGGAGGATCAGTGGCGGCTTTATTCGGGCGGCGATGAGGCTCTCGTCACGCTGCATTCCGTCATGGCGGCGGATGAGCCTTATGTCTTGATGGAAATGGCCATGTCGGGGCTTGGCATCACCTGCCTGCCGACATCCGTCTGCCGCAAGGCGCTGGCCGACGGGCGGCTGGTGCGGGTGCTGCCGGAGTGGACGGCCGGCAGCATCGAGACGACGATCCTCATGCCGCATCGGCGCGGCCAACTGCCGGCGGTGCGCGCCGTCGTCGATTTCCTGGCGGAACGGCTGGCGGGATGATGATCACGCCGCCTTGGCGGCGTGATATTCCTTGATGGCGACCATCTTGATCGCCGGATGGCGCTCGGACTCGTAACGCAGCGAGAAACCGTCCTGGGCGAGGAAGACCGGATCGCCGTCGAGATCGCGGGCGATATCGCCGCGTTTGACGGTGAGGAATTTCTCCAGATCGGCCGGCTGTTCGGCCGAGATCCAGCGGCAGACGGAGAAACGAGACATTTCGAAGGAGACCGGCAGGCCGTATTCGGCCATCAGCCGCTCCTTCAAGACGTCGAGCTGCAGGGCGCCGACGACGCCGACGATCGCCGGCGAACCGTCTTCCGGCGAGAACAGCTGGACGACACCTTCCTCGGCCATCTGCTGCAGGGCTTCCTTGAGCTTCTTCGCCTTCATCGCGTCTTCCAGACGCACGCGGCGCAGGATCTCCGGCGAGAAGTTCGGCACGCCCTGGAAGACCAGCGATTCACCTTCGGTCAGCGTATCGCCGATCCGGAGCGTGCCGTGGTTCGGAATGCCGACGACGTCGCCGGCATAGGCGGTGTCGGCGAGCTGGCGCTGCGAGGCGAAGAAGAATTGCGGCGCCGTCAGGCCGAGCTGCTTGCCGGTGCGGGCAAGCCTTGCCTTCATGCCACGCTCGAGCTTGCCGGAGCAGATGCGGGCAAAGGCGATGCGGTCGCGGTGGTTGGGGTCCATGTTCGCCTGGATCTTGAAGACGAAGGCCGTCATCTTGTCGTCGGTCGCATGCACGGTCCTGGTGTCGGCGACCTGGTCACGCGGCGGCGGCGCAAAATCGCCGAGCGCGTTGATGAGGTCGCGAACGCCGTAATTGCGCAGCGCCGAGCCAAAAAAGACCGGCGTCATATGGCCTTCCAGGAAGGCTTCGCGGTCGAAGGGACGGCAGGCCTCGATCGCCAGCTCGGTCTCCTCGATGAAGACCTGGCGCTCGTTTTCCGGCAGCCTGCCGGCCACGCTTTGCGGGCCATTGACCGGCGTTCCCTCGATTTCGGTATCCGAACCGCGCACCGTGTTGGCGGCGATATTGTACGAGCCGCAAAAGGTCTTCGAGCGGCCGATCGGCCAGGTGATCGGCGCCGTATCCAGCGCCAGCTTCTCTTCCACCTCGTCGAGGATCTCGAAGGGATCGCGGCTTTCTCGGTCCATCTTGTTGATGAAGGTGATGATCGGGATATCGCGCATGCGGCAGACTTCGAAAAGCTTCAGCGTGCGTGGCTCGATACCCTTGGCGGCATCGATGACCATGACGGCGGCATCGACGGCGGTCAGCGTGCGATAGGTGTCGTCGGCGAAATCCTCGTGACCCGGCGTGTCGAGGATGTTGAAGACATTGTCGTTATATTCGAAGGTCATCACCGAGGTGACGACGGAGATGCCGCGCTCGCGCTCGATCTTCATCCAGTCGGAGCGCGTCTGCATGCGATCCTTCTTCGCCTTGACTTCGCCGGCAAGCTGAATGGCGCCGCCGAACAGCAGCAGCTTTTCAGTGAGCGTCGTCTTACCCGCGTCCGGGTGGGCGATAATAGCGAATGTGCGGCGGCGGGAGACCGCCTCGGCGAGACTTTCGGCCATGCTTGTGAATCCTGTGGAATTGCCGCGTATCTAGCGATTAAAGCCCGGCAATGCAATTGACCTCGGGCCCGCGGGCGCAAAGTAATGGGCCATGACCATTCATCACGATACGCGCCCGACGCTGAACCTGATCCGCTTAGCCAATGGCGAAGGCCTCGACCTTCCCGCCTATGAAAGCAAGGGAGCGGCAGGCATGGACCTGCGTGCCGCCGTCGACGAGGCAACACCGCTGACGCTTCTGCCCGGCAAGCGGGCTCTGGTGCCGACCGGCTTCATCTTCGAGATCCCCGAAGGATTCGAGGGACAGGTGCGGCCGCGTTCCGGCCTGGCCTTCAAAAACGGCATCACCTGCCTGAATTCGCCGGGCACCGTCGACAGCGACTATCGCGGCGAGGTGAAGGTGTTGCTCATCAATCTCGGCGACGAGCCCTTCGTCATCTCGCGCGGCATGCGCATCGCCCAGATGGTAATCGCGCCGGTGACCCAGGCGCGGGTGGCGGAGATCACCGAGGCCAGCGAAACGGTGCGCGGCGCAGGCGGCTTCGGCTCCACCGGCGTCTGATGGCACAGCGCCTCGACAGCGCTGGCCTAACCTTCCGGCAGGGCTATTTCGGCGATCCCGTCGGCTGGGCGGCACTGGTCTGCCTGCTCAAGGATATTTTCGGCATCGATATCGGGCCGCTGCAGCAGCTTGGCGGACCCGACCCTACCAGCATGCCCTTCGGCTGGTTTGATTCCGAAGGCGAACTTGCGGCCAATATTTCAGCCTTTGCGCTGCCCTTCGTCCTCAACGGCAGGATCGTCCATGCCGCCGGGCTACAATCGGGTGCCGTGCGGCCACCGTGGCGCGGCCGCGGCCTCTATCGCGACGTCACGGTGAAAGCGCTCGACTGGTGCGAGCGGCAGGGCTTTGAAGCCGTCATCCTCTATACCGACAAGCCGTCACTCTACGAAGCCTACGGTTTCCACGCGATACCGCTGCACCGATACGAGGGAGCGGCTCCCGACCCTTCGTCTTCCGCCGCCCGCGCCCGGCCGCTTTTGCCGACAAACGCGGAGGATCTTGCGCTGCTGCAATCGCTGCTGAAAGGCCGCAGCCCGGTTTCGACCTCGCTGGCGGTTACGGTCAATGCAGCCATGTTTCTCATCAATACCCGGCTCGATCCCGATATCCGCATCAGCTTTCTGGCAGAGCTGCAGGCGGCCATCGCCTGGAAGATGGATGCGGCGGGCCGCTTCAGCCTTCTCGACGTCGTGGCGGCGGAGATGCCCTCGCTTGCCGCGATCCTTGGCGGACTGGAGATCGTGCCCGCCTCCGTCGAGGTGCTGTTCCGTCCCGACAAACTCGGCTGGGAGGGTGTTCCACAATCGTTGGAAAGCGGCACGCGGCTGATGCTGCGCGGGCTCGGCGGTGCCACCCCGGATTTTCCGGCGATGCTGTCGCCGATGGCGGAATTCTAGATCTCCCTATTTCCGGCGGGAAAGCGGTGGCAGGCGGCGCTTGACGGGCGAGGCTTTGATCATCGCCGTGTTGGTCTCCGCTCTTTCGGCAACCCGGTCGAGGATGCCGTCGAGGTCGGCCATGGAGCGGATGACCAGGCGGGCGATGAAGCAATCATCACCCGTCACCTTGTCGCATTCGATGATTTCGGGAATTTCCTGGATGATCCGCTCGACGATGTGCAGCTGTCCCGGCAGAGGACGCACCCGCACGATCGCCTGCAGGGGATAACCGACGGCGGCGGGATCGAGATCGATGGTGAAGGCCTTGATGACGCCGCGTTCCTCCAGCCGGCGCAGGCGCTCGGCGGCACTCGGCGAGGACAGGCCGACCTGCTGCGCCAGTTCCTTCAGTGAGATCCGCGCATTACCAGCCAGCGCCTCCAGAATGGCCTGATCGATTTCGTCGAGCGGTTGCACATCATTAGCCACAGCGATCAATTTTCCTCTTATGATTAGGTAGTTTCGATAAACTTCCTTTTTATTAATATATAAAATCGCCTCTCGCCGCAATATTCTTATGCCATCGTAGTGGAGGCAATCATGGGCAGCGACATCAAAAGAGGCACGGCGGAAATGACGGCAGCGATGCTGATCTCGGGAACGATCGGCTGGTTCGTCGTCATGTCGGGTCAACCCGTCAGCGGCGTGGTCTTCTGGCGCTGCCTGTTCGGCGCGCTCACTTTGCTTGTCATCTGCGGCGCTCTCGGGCTGCTGCGGCCCGGCATCATCACGCTGCGCGCCTTCGGCATCGCCATATCAGGCGGCATCGCCATCGTCTTGAACTGGCTGCTGCTGTTTGCCTCCTATTCACATGCGACGATTTCGATCGCGACGACTGTCTATAACACCCAGCCTTTCATGCTGCTCGTGCTCGGCGCGCTCTTTCTCGGCGAGAAGATCACCGCCACCAAGCTGTTCTGGCTGGCGCTCGCCTTCGCGGGCATGGTGGCGATCGTCGAAGCAAAACCGGGGACAGGCGGGGCGACATCTGACGGTTACGGCCTCGGCATCCTGATGGCGCTGGGTGCTGCTTTCTTCTATGCGCTTGCAGCCCTTGCCGCGAAATGGCTGAAGGGCACGCCGCCGCATCTGATCGCGCTCATCCAGGTCGCAACCGGCATGCTGATGCTGGCGCCGATGACGGACTTTTCGCATCCGCCCGCCGATGTTGGGTCCTGGGCGATCCTGGTGACCGTCGGCGTCGTCCATACCGGGCTGATGTATGTGCTGCTTTATGGCGCGATCCAGAGGCTGCCGACGCATCTCACAGGCGCCCTGTCCTTCATCTATCCAATCGCGGCGATCCTCGTCGACCGGCTGGCCTTCGGCCATGCGCTGCAGCCGATGCAGATCGCAGGCGCGGCGATCATCCTTCTTGCCGCCGCCGGCATGAATCTCGGCTGGACGCCGCGTTGGCTGCGGCCGCGGGCGCTGGAGAGCTGAGAACCGGGCGTCCCGATCGGGATGGCTGAGACGCCCGGTTGCCGACGTTACCTCTGCGGGCGCGTCGTTTCGAACAGGAACCAGGTGCGGCGCTCGCCCTCGTCGATCCAGTTCTCGATCAGGCTGGCGGTTGCGACGTCATTGTGCTCGTCGCAAAGGCCATGCACCTCGCGCAGCAGCGAAACGAGCTGAACGTTATCCTCGCGCAGTTCCGACAACATGTCCTCGGGCGTGACGAAATCCGCGTCATTGTCCAAAAGGCGCTGCTGACGAGCGATCTGGCCGATGGAGCGCAGCGTCGTGCCACCGATCTTGCGGGCACGCTCGGCAATGTCGTCGGTCATCGCGAAGATCTGTTCCGCCTGTTCGTCGAGCAGCAGATGATAGTCGCGAAAATGCGGGCCGGACATGTGCCAATGGAAATTCTTGGTCTTCACATAAAGGGTAAAGACATCGGCGAGCAGCGCGGTCAGCGCCGCCGAAATATCGGTAGTGGCGTTGGTCGACAAGCTGGACGGCGTCTTGAGTGGCGAAAGCCTGCGGGTTTCGGCTGGCGTATGGGACATTTAATCTCTCCTTGGTGATGAAAATCTCTAGCGCCACCGGCCGGGAAAACGCGGCGGGCCGCGCTGAACGCGCATTTGCAGAGAGAGAAATAGCAAGGCCGGATCGCTTTCCAAGTGGATCATGGTCCAGCAGACCTATTCCGTATGGTTATGGACCGATCAGCGCCAAAGCATTGATGAGGAAGCGGCGCTTGCCTATAGATGGGCGGTGGAAGCCCTGAGGGTTAAGAAGATGAGCCTCACCGTCCTGATCACCTATGCCGGAGCGCTGTTCATCGCCGCGGCCATTCCGGGACCCGGGATTACCGCAATCGTTGCGCGTGCGCTCGGCTCGAATTTCCGCGAGACCTTCTTCATGGGTCTCGGCCTGGTGCTCGGCGACATGACCTATCTCACGGCGGTCATTCTCGGCCTTGCCTTCGTGGCGCAAACCTTCACCGAGGTGTTCATAACAATCAAGATCGCCGGCGTCCTTTATCTCGGCTACATCGCCTGGAAACTCTGGACGGCGGGGCTGTTGCCGCAGGATATCGCGGCGCGGAAATCCACCAATATCGGTCTATCCTTCCTCTCCGGCCTGCTGGTGACGCTCGGCAATCCGAAGACGATGCTCTTCTATGTCGCCCTGGTGCCGACGCTGATCGATATCGGCAATATCGGCCTGCGAGACTATGCGCTCCTGCTCACCACCACCTTCATGGTGCTGATCATCGTGGTGGTGCCCTATATGCTGCTTGCCTCGCGGGCCCGCACGATGCTGAAGCAGCCTCGGGCCTTGCAGGCGCTGAACCGGGTTGCCGCCGGCATCCTCGCCGGCACGGCAGCCTTCATCGCCACGCGAGCGGCCTGAAATAAACATTCGGCAAGAAACGGTTTTCAAAGGTTTTTTTCTCTCCTGATCACTCCTCCAGGTCGAACGCGGTCTGGCCTAGACGGGCCTTTGACCCTATTCTCCCCCTCGATTTCAGGAGCAGGATTTCAAAGGGAGAGCACCCATGTCGCACAAGCCCGGCCGCGGCCGCATCTATTCCTCGATCACCGAGACCATCGGCGACACGCCGCTCGTGCGCTTCGACAAGCTGGCGCGCGAAAAGGGCGTCGTGGCGAACCTGATCGGCAAGCTTGAATTCTTCAACCCAATCGCCTCCGTGAAGGACCGCATCGGCGTCGCGATGATCGAAGGCCTCGAAGCCCAGGGCAAGATCACTCCCGGCAAGACGGTGCTGATCGAGCCGACCTCCGGCAACACAGGCATCGCGCTCGCCTTTGCCGCCGCCGCCAAGGGCTATCGGCTGATCCTCACCATGCCGGAGACGATGTCGGTCGAGCGTCGCAAGATGCTGGCGCTGCTCGGCGCCGAGCTKGTGCTGACCGAGGGGCCAAAGGGCATGAAGGGCGCCATCGCCAAGGCCGAGGAACTGGCGTCCTCCCTTCCCGATGCCGTCATCCCGCAGCAGTTCGAAAACCCTGATAATCCCGAGATCCACCGCAAGACGACGGCCGAGGAAATCTGGAACGACACCGACGGCACGGTCGATATCGTCGTCTCCGGCATCGGCACCGGCGGCACGATCACCGGTGTCGGACAGGTGCTGAAAAGCCGCAAGCCCGAGATCAAGATCATCGCCGTCGAGCCAGCCGATTCGCCGATCCTGTCCGGCGGCAACCCCGGCCCGCACAAGATCCAGGGCATCGGCGCCGGCTTCGCGCCGAAGATCCTCGATACCGGCATCTATGACGAGGTCGTCACCGTGACCAATGACGAGGCCTTCGAACAGGCGCGCCTGGTGGCCAGGCTCGAAGGCGTACCGGTCGGCATCTCCTCGGGTGCGGCGCTGACCGCCGCAATCAAGGTCGGCATCCGTCCCGAGAATGCCGGCAAGAACATCGTCATCATCATCCCCTCCTTCGCCGAGCGCTACCTCTCGACGGCGCTGTTCGAGGGTCTCGGGAGCTGAGGCTGGCTTTGGCCGGGGTCTTTCCTGCGGCCATTTATCTTGCAAAATAGCGGGCGCTTCGGCGCCCCTTCTTTTATGCCGTCACCTGCATCCCAATCTAAGCCCGACGAAAGTTCTGTGGTAATCCGGAATAACGATTGTCGATGTCCCACTTGAGCTAGTTGAATCCAAATGTTTGCGAACCTTTGCCATGACTTCCGCCATTGTCGCGTGCAAACGATTCAGCTCAGTGTGCTCTTTCGTCCGCTCCGGAGCATAGCGCGAGATGAGGTACTCCCGCTTTGCTGTCATTGCTTCCAGATGCAGGGCAGTCTTTTTTCTCAGTTTAAGTTTAGCAACGAACATTGGCTCAGCGAGATTGTGCATCCGTTTTCGTATTTCCTCCGGAGTAACGCCCTCATGACGCAGGAAGGCGTTTAAGTAGAGTTCAATGGCGTGAATGGCGCACATTCGAGCTGGTGCGATGGATAGTGCAACTTGCTTCTGACCCTCGCTGAATAGGAGGATCGAAGCGCGAGAGTAGGCATTCGCCAAGTTTAGGACTTCCCAGGGTTTGGCGTTTGAGCCCGGAAATTCATTACTCATGGGCATCCCCGGCGACAGGCTTTCTCATCCTTCACTTCCGATCGACTATGTCGAACAGACCGACATCCTTCTTAAGATTTTTTCAGCCGAAGCTAATATTGTAAAGAGCAACGAAGTGAGGAGAGGCTCTTGCCCCTAATGGATTAAGCGACATGGAGGATGCCTAAATCGGCGTCCTAGGCAGCTTCGGCACCGCCTTCGGCAGATCATACCCTTGCCACGGCATTCGCGCCGATCGCGGCTGGCAACGCGCCCGTTATGGCAGCGATCAATCGTTCCGTCGAGATTGGGTTCGCCGACAGCGACATATCTCATAATCCGACAGCGCATCAGCGGGGATGTCGCTGAGGGCAGCGATCAGCGCAAACGCGATTGACGGATCGACGGAGGTAGGCGACCTGACGACTAATGCTTCAAAATATCTGCGCGCATCCACCCTTCTTCTTAGGCCGCAGCCGTCAACCTCTCTCCAGCAATGCGATAGGAAATCGCCTCGGCGAGATGGATGCGGCCGACGGTTGGCTTGCCGTCGAGATCGGCGAGGGTGCGGGCGACCTTCAGTACGCGGTGGTAACCGCGGGCGGAGAATTTCATCTTTTCGGCGGCGTCGCGCAGCAGCTGCAGGCCGCTGGCATCGGGCTCGGCCAGTTTCTCGATCATCGCTGTGGAGCAGCGGGCATTGGTGCCGATGCCCTTTGCACCGGTGCTTTCGAAGCGCTCCTGCTGGATCTCGCGGGCGCGGGCGACGCGGCGGGCGACATCGGCGCTGGTTTCAGCCGCCATCGGCCGGATCAGATCGGCGGCGGAGACGGCCGGCACGTCGATGCGGATATCGATGCGATCCATCAGCGGGCCGGAGATGCGGGCCTGGTAATCGCTCATGCAGCGCGGGCCGCGGGCGCAGGTGTGGCCCGGCTCGCCGGCCATGCCGCAGCGGCAGGGGTTCATCGCCGCGATCAGCTGGAATTTGGCCGGATAGGAAACGCGGTGATTGGCGCGGGCAATGACGCATTCGCCGCCTTCGAGCGGCTGGCGCAGCGCATCGAGCGCCTGCGGCGTGAATTCGGGAAACTCGTCGAGAAAGAGCACGCCGTGATGGGCAAGCGAAGCTTCGCCCGGACGGGCGCGCAGGCCACCGCCGACGAGGGCTGCCATGGTGGCGGAATGATGCGGGGTGCGGAAGGGCCGGCGATCGGAAAGCTTGCCGCCGGAGAGCTGGCCGGCGATCGAATGGACCATCGACACTTCCAGCAGCTCGGCGGCGGAAAGCGGCGGCAGGATCGATGGCAGCCTGGCCGCCAGCATCGACTTGCCGGAGCCCGGAGGACCGACCATCAGCATATTGTTGACAATGGACCCTCCTTCATTCATTACTGCGCGATGAGCAAAATCAAACGACCCAAGGCTTATTCGTATATCCGCTTCTCGACCCCTGAGCAGTTGAAGGGCGACAGTTTGCGGCGTCAGACTGCAGCAACCGAACTCTATGCCAAGACACACGGTCTGGAGCTTGACAACAAGTCATTCGAAGACTTCGGGATATCTGCTTTCCATGGCGCTAACGAGGAAACCGGACGGCTTGGGGACTTTCTTGAAGCCGTCAAACATGGCGACATCCCCGCAGGAAGCTACCTGCTTGTTGAGAGCCTCGACCGCATCAGCCGAAAAGTGCCCCGCAAAGCCGTCAGAATATTGGAAGCCATTTGCGAAGCAAAGATCACCGTGGTGACACTGGCGGACCAGCGCGTTTACACGGAAGCCTCTCTGAACGAAGACCCCATGGCCTTCATGTACGCCCTGATGGTCGCCCAAAGAGCCAACGAAGAAAGCGCCATGAAGTCCCGGCGGCTGAAGCAAGCTTGGGTGGGTAAAAGACTGCAGGCGGCGACCGCGCCCCTAACGGCCATCTGTCCCGCTTGGCTCAAACTAAACGACCAGCGTACAGCTTATGAAGTTATCCCTGAGAGAGCCGAAGTCGTCCGCAGCATCTTCACGATGTGCCTCGAAGGTCTGGGACAACACTCGATCGCGGCAAAGCTCACTGAGGCGGGTACAACAACGTTCAAGCGCTCGGACATGTGGCACAGATCCTACGTCAAGAAGCTACTAGAGAACCCAGCCGTTATAGGACGCTTCACTCCCCATACCTTGACCGTAGTCGCTGGCCGTAAGGTGCGGACACCACTCGAGCCTGTGGAGGGGTACTTCCCGACTATCGTTGATGTCGAGGTATTCGAGAAGGTCGCGGCAATGAGCAGCCGCCGTGGCTTAAACCTCACCGCAGGAAACACTGGTATGGCTGCGCCAGCCAACGTTCTCGCCGGTCTTGCAAAGTGCCCCACGTGCGGGGCAACGATGACCAGGGTGAACAAGGGTGGGCGTAAGGGCGGCAAACCGTATCTGGTCTGCACGAAGGCGAAGGCCGGGGCCGGCTGCCGGTATAAGCAGGTGAAGCTCGCGGCAATCGAAGAGGCAGTGGTCTCGCTAGGAACCTACCTGCACCATCTGACGCCCTCACCCAACGCCGAGGTCGAGGCAAAGTATCGCGACATGTTGCTCCAGGATGAGGTAGTCGAGGAGCAAATCCAGAACCTCGTTGAGGCGGTCGCGCAAGGCGACACTTCGAAAGCCATCGCGAAGGCCATCGCAGGGAAGGAAGCAGAGTTGGAGCGCATACGGCAGGATCTCGAAGAGCTTGGCCAACGCGTAGCTGACACGATCACCAACCGAATAGAAAACACCGTGGCCGAGTTCTGCAGCCGCACCGAGGGTAGAGAAATAGCCAAGATCAACGCTACCCTACGGCAATTGTTTGCCAAGGTAGTTGTGGACTATGACACGGGGTACCTACGACTACACTGGCGCCATACGGAAGAGAGCCCGGTAGAGGTGCTATACACCTTTGCTGAGGCAGCCTGACAAGGGCACGCTGTGGCAGTGCCATCCCAGAACGTGGATTGCGTCGTGGCCGTGGTGATACTGATCTGACCAACAATCAACATAGAGGAGTGAATGACTTACACGAGACGATCTGAGATGACTGAGGAAGAGCTTCGTGAACACACACGGGCCCTCCAGCAAAAGGCATACCGGAAGAGGCAGGATGCAGCCGGCAAGGCACCGCGCAAGCTCTACGCCACTGATGAGGAACGTAGAGACGCACATGCGGCGGCACAGCGGAAATGGTTTGACCGCAAGAAGCAGGACAAGGAATGGCGGGACCGGTGGAACGCCGAACAGGTTGCCCGCTACCGCAGATCTAAGGGCCCGCCGAAACCGAGGCTAACCGAAGAAGAGCGGGAGGCGCGGCGGCGGGCATACAGGGATAGTTACGTCCGACCTGAACCTACAGCCGAGCAGAAGGCCAAATGGTCGGCTAGTGGGAGGGCGCGATGGGCTGCTTACTATGCTAACGAGACGTTAGAACAGCGCAGGACCCGCCTTGCTGCCAAAGCGTTCTACAGGTTGACTGAAGTTCAGCCCAAGGTCAGGGAAATTGTCGAACACATCAAGCATGACTTCGCAAAGGCCACCTCAGAAGCCGCAAGGCAGGACGTCGCCGACGAGTGGGCCGACACGGGATTAAGTTGTTGGCTGACGGCAAAGGCGCTGTGGTACTACGACGTCGCCAAGACAATGGCGCAGTACGGGTATGGGGACTGAAGAAACTCGCGAATAAAAAATGCCAAAAATCCCTCAGCCCCCATTATTGAGGAAGGCTGTGGCGCTACACCCCCGGCGTACCCCCGGTTCACCATAGGGGCTGGGGCGGACCATGGGCATTCAACTAGGGGCTAGGTCACGAGACCGTCACGGCTTCAGCAGGGCAATGATGGCAACGACAAGGCTCAAGAGGCTTACAAGCATTCCGCCCAAAGCAAGCCACACGTCGCGGCGCTCCTTCTCCTCTAGCCTCACTGCCCTCCGCAACTCGGCGAACCCGACATCAGTCAGCGCCCATGTCCCCAGCGTCTGCGACTGACACCAATGGGCGCTATTCCCTTGCCTAGAGGGAATTGGGAGGGACAAGCGGCGGGCACGTCGAACAAGGCGATTTGAGCGGATTTCAGCCGCCTCATCTTCGTATTGCGATGCGTCAAAGTCTGCGTTGAACGACAGGTCGTTTCTCTTGTCCCAATCACGCGCCACATGCGCCCTGTGGATATCTTCGGAAAAGCTAGCGCGGATCAACTGCGCCTTCCTATCCCATTTCCGGACTTTCAACTCTTCCCGCAGCCAAGCAATCATCGCGCCCTCTCAATGGATTCCAGATAGTCAGGCAGCAACCCTGAAGCAAGCGCCGTCTTAATTTACAGGCACAACGAACGTTGACATTAGATAAACGACCCTCTACATGTCCTTTTACAGGCACAACGGGGCAGGCAAGACAATGCTGCAATATGTTCGGTACACACGGGTTTCCACGGCAYGGCAGGGGCAGAGCGGTCTAGGGCTAGAAGCGCAGGACCTCGACATAGACGTCTATCTCAAGAACTACAGCGACGTGCCCTACGAAGTCATTGGCAGCTTTCAGGATATCGAGAGCGGCGCGAACGATGATCGGCCCGAGCTTCAGAAGGCGCTGGACCTTTGCCGGAAGACCGGAGCAGTGCTGCTTGTCGCAAAGTTGGACAGACTGAGCCGCAAGGTTGCCCGCATCGCGACCCTTATGGAGGACAAGCGGGTGAAGTTTGCCGTGGCGAACCTCCCGAGGGCGGACAAGGCCATGCTCCATATGTACGCAGTCATGGCGGAGATGGAGCGCGACTTCATTTCGGCGCGTACCAAAGCGGCGCTGGCAGTGGCGAAATCCCGAGGGTCGCAGCTTGGTGGCTTGCGGGATAAGACGATGAAGCGCAACGAGGCCATTCAAGAAAAGGCAGCCGGGGAAGCCCGGAAACTGATGGCGACCATAGGACCCATGAGGGACGGCGGCGCGACCCTGACGCAGATTGCAGATGCACTGAACGCGAACGACGTGAAGACGTCGCGGGGTGGAAGCTGGACAGCGACACAGGTGTCCAGAGTTATCGACCGTGGACGAGGACAACGCGCAGACGAATAGGTGACCCCCTAGCACAATGAGTGCGAATTGGTTGTCCACTAGCACGGTCAAGCCGAATTGGTTGTCCCCTAGCACAATGGTAGGGTTGGGTTAGGGTGACCCCTAGCTTTACCAAGGTGACTGCTTGTCAGACGAGCCCCCTAAATAGGGGCCCCACTGGCACGGGTCGCCGGAACAGGGTGACCACTAGCATGACCAAGGTGCCTTAGGCTGACCGAAGCATCCCGCATCCCAACGTCAGGTCGATAAGGCCTCCCCTAGCATGATCAAGGTGGACGGACAGGCTTTCGCCGCTCTGGGTGGAAATCCCGAATAACCCTTCCCCTAGCATGACCCGAGGTGCCTTAGGTTGAGCGAAGCATGCCGCACCCCAACGGCAGGCCGATAAGGCCTCCGCTAGCATCCATGTTTGTACACGTTAGCGCCCGCCTGTCAGACCTGCTCCTCACAGGCGAGACGGGTTGGAGCGCTGCCGTGTGCAAATCGCTGCACAGAACTGACTAAGATCTTTGAGATCGCATGTCTCGCGATCGGTCCCAACGGGACATGAGCAAATGCACCGCAACCACGCAAGACCCCAGCCACCATGAGGAACCACAGAAACCAATGAGGACATATGAATGACCTATAGACTACGAAAGAAGACCAAGGCGTCCACAGCAAGGCAGAAGCTCCAACGCAGCATCATGGCGTCAGTGAGGGAGGCGGTCGATAAGGAGGAACGCAGGGAGCGAATGTGGGTGCCCGACGAGGCGCACGGGCTGGACAGGAACGAACAATGACAGGGGAGACGATTGTTCTCGATCTAGGTGCGCTTCTCATGTTGCAGGAGACCCAGATCAGAGAGAGGACGGAGCGGTACACGGTGCGGCGCTATGCGGAGCAGATGGCCGGCGGGGCAGAGTTTCCGCCTATCAAGGTCACGCGGACCGATCCCTCTGATGAAACTAAGGGCTATACGCTCGTCGACGGTTGGCACCGCGTCGAGGCGACCAAGGTAAACGGCGGCAGGACCATCGTGGCCGAAGTGGTCGTGGCGAGACCCGAGGAGATCGCATGGCTGGCCGTGATCGCGAACAGGTCTCACGGGCTCCAACTGAAGCTCACCAGGGTGGTACGAAGGGGCATCTTCAGGGCGTATGTCCGTGCGGGGAAGCATCGCAGCGGACGGGGCAGGAGGGTGAAAACGGCAAGCGACATGGCACAGGACCTGAACGGAATCGTGTCGCGGCGGCAGCTACCATCGTGGATGGCTGCTGACTTCCCGGCGATCTACAGGGCTATGAATGGCAATGGGATTGAAGAGCAGGACCACGGTGGACCTAAGGACCGCGATGTGGACGAGGGGTATGCCAGAGCGGCACAAGCAGCCTTGAACGAGTACGAGGCATGCATGCGTGCGATGACTGACAATCGAAAGGCCCGGAAGGTTTTGGCAATAGCAGCGGCCACGGTCCTTGAGGTGGCGGCCTCTGTTAACGGGAAGCGGGAGTGGCCCAGGGCTGCTAGCGTGGCTGCTGCCGTGGCAATTGATGACTTCTGATAGCAACTCCTTTGATTACAACGGCTTAGGCGGAAAGATGGCAATTGCCACTTCCTATACGCAAGCAGACCTCTGAAACCCTTACAGCGCAGGGTCTGTAGCGTTCTAACCCTGATAGTCCAACACATTTACAGACACAGACGAACAACATCAACGAGGGGCTCGGAGCAATCTGGGCCTTCTTCTATTTCAGGAACGGAACACGATGAAATGAGAGCAGATATTCGAAGTGGGAAGGACGCAACTACCCGAAGGACGCAACCCAACTGGCTTGTCGAATGTATCAAGGCGGGCATTCCCATAGCCCAACTCCCGCCTCCCCCAGCCGCGAACGCGAGCTTCAAAGACAAGTCGCGGTACACATGGGAGCTCAGAAAAGCATGGCAGCGTGTGACCGGACGCCAGATCGAACGCCTTACACCTCCCGGCTATAACGACAAGTTGACCGAGAGGCGACGACTGGCCCGAGCGGTTCAGACTGCACCCACCGAAGCGACATAGAAGCAACCTATTGCTCCCCAAGCCCCCTCATCAGGGACAACCCAAGCGCCGGTCCCGCATGAGGCACAATAAGCACTAAATTTACAGACGCCATCGTATCAATCTCGACCAAGAGCCCGGAAGACATCGCCACCATCATGTTCTACGAAACCGCCGGCACCTTCGATCCTTGGGAGAAGGGACCGACGACTCAACGGGGTGAACGTCGGGGCCTCGTCCAGTGGAGACCGCAACGTGCCAAGTTTGGGGGTAACAGGGATCTGCACTGAGTTGGTGGAGGCCCGCTGGGCACTACTTCTCAGATGCTGGGAACAAACCTGTATGGGCCCGCTCCAAACTTACGCTGCGGTCAACGCCGATTGAGTATGCAACGTCCATCCATCGGACGCCCACAAGAGTTGCGCACCGGGGACCGTGGAGGACAAGTCAGCAACCAGATGGAGGGGCGTATAAGCGCAACGCTGTCGCTCTATTCGGTGAAGCCTATATGGCCGGCGATATGGCTTTCACCTACGACACTCGAAGTCCCGTTCCATGCGAACGAGGCTGTCAGGGAAACCTCCGCGTATCGACCCTCGGAAACTCCGGGCTGGCTGCAGATGCGGTGCGATGCGCGGAGCCAGAATTTCTATTCGGGCCCGCCTTTGCCAAGGCTCGAAACAACATCGCGGCACGTGGCGACCTGTTGGCCAAACCCGGTACGGCTCACCGAGCACTACTGATGCATCACCTTTGGTGCGATCTGGCCGGCGATGTTCAGACAAGGGCAGAGACCGACGTGCGGAATAACGATTGCACTGTTGCGATAGCTGGAAAAGTGAATAAGTAATTGAAATTGTAGGCAATTTCTCGCAGTGGACGGTTTCGCATGAGGTCCCTACTGAGGGCAGGCACTTACCGCAAGGGTGCGCATCGCAAAACGCAAGGAATGACAATGCATTTCAACACTAGGCGCCTCGAAATCGAATTGCACCGCGACGGGCTTTGGGTGCGCCTGTCCTTTTTTGGACGGACGTTCCAGACATTCAGAGATTTCTCGGGTCAGGGTCTCAGCGCAACCGACTGGATCCAACAGTAAGGAGTCCCTTGTATTCAACGCGAGACTGGCGGGGGCACTTGTTTTGCGCGAGACGGTTGTCCAACTGAGAAGTCGAGGGCCTACCGAAAAGGTAGTCTGCCGAACGCCCCTTCTGGTCGAGCAACCCTCGCCCCCTCG
Organism: Rhizobium sp. 01N447_2; assembly: GCF_056399245.1. Lineage (NCBI taxonomy): Bacteria > Pseudomonadati > Pseudomonadota > Alphaproteobacteria > Hyphomicrobiales > Rhizobiaceae > Rhizobium > Rhizobium sp. 01N447_2. The sequence goes on along the minus strand of NZ_JBFTQY010000002.1, from coordinate 64,968 downwards.
CGTTAACGGGAACTTATGTAGGTCGTTGTTACTTCTTGATTGGCGAAAGCTAGATGGGGGAAATGATGGTTTGGCGCGATGACGTTCGCAGCGCACTCGAGCGGCTGGGAGGTATCGGCTCACTCGGACAGATATACGAGGAAGTCGAGGCGAATAAAGTAAAGGCTCTCCCGAACTCTTGGCAAGCCATTGTCCGACGCGAGCTTGAATACAATTCAAGCGATAGCGAAAGTTATAAGGGTAAGCATAACCTTTTCTACAGCGTTCGCGGAATTGGGGCTGGGTTGTGGGGACTGCGGAAAATAGCCAGCATAGCTCCCGACGCGGCGGATATCGCGCAACCAGCGGGCAGAATTGAAACTCATACCTATAGAATCTTGCGCGACACGCTCATGGCGCGGAGAGTAAAGCAGTTACACGGCAACTCCTGCCAACTCTGCGGGCAGGCGTTGCAGCTTTCAGGAGATGTAACTTATTCAGAAGCCCATCATATTCAGCCGCTGGGTCCGCCGCACAATGGTCCTGACATCGAAGCCAACATAATTGTGGTATGTCCTAATCATCACGCTCTACTCGATTACGGGGCAATCCAGTTGGACTTCCATCGAATCCGCGACCCACATGTCCGAAAAATCGGCGAGGAATTTATTCGCTATCACAACGGGAAAGTTGTGAGATCACCGGTATTTGTTGTGTCGGACATAGTCGTGGAGGCAAAATAAACATCGTGACCGCGATGCGGTTTTCACCTCAGTGGGTCTATCTCCGATCTTGAGTGGGGACGACTGCTACCATCACTCTTTTCGCGCGTGTTTCAAATGTTTAAATATTGGCAGCGGCCTATCGAAGGTAGCTAGTCGTCCGTCTACATTTGAGACCCACGCCCGCCGGTGAGTTGGAATATGAATACCTTCCTAATCGGGCTTCCTGAAACTGAAGTTGTTCCTCTTGACGGTTTGGTTAGGCGCAGCTTTGAGCTGAAGCGTGCCGCCACCGGAGTTGCGAAATCCCGCAATTGGCACTTATTGGCCCGAATCGAACTGTGCCGGAAGCTGATTGCACGCGACCAAGACCTCTCTCCTGCTATCAACAGTTTCTTCCACGGACTGCTCGATTCGGAGCGATATTACTGGATCAGTTCGCTTTACACATTGTTGATGCCGTCCAGTCGAAGAAAGCGATTAGCGACGTATTTTACCCCGCCTCATTTATGTGAGCAGGTGATTGACCGTCTCGTTGAGCAAGGCTTAGATCTTGAGCACCATACAGTTCTCGATCCCGCAGCAGGTGGAGCCGCTTTCCTCGTACCTTTGGCTCGCCGAATCCAAACGATTGCCCGTGCGAGAAACAGTGCCAGCGCGGACATGATATCCGACATTGAGTCCCGCCTATCGGGCATTGATGTGGAGCCTGGACTTACCGAACTTAGCCACATGCTTCTATCCGATTTGCTGGGCGAGGAACTCAAAGCGCTGGGTCGCCCTCTAAAACAGATCATTCAGCGCCAGAATACGCTCCGATCACCTGCCGATAAATTGGTCGACGTTGTTATCAGCAATCCGCCATATGGCAGAATAATGAGGCCATCGCCTCGAACGTTGGACCGCTGGAAGGATGTTATATGCGAGGGCCACGCAAATCTCTACGCGCTCTTCATAGGGGCCGCTTTGGAACGGACGAAAGTCGGAGGATTGATTGGCCTCATTATTCCGACGAGCTTTCTCGCTGGACCGTATTTCAGATCGCTGAGAAACCACATTCGTAGCCAAGCAACGATACTTTCAGTGGACCTGATAGAGCGTCGGTCTGACGTCTTTGTCGATGTGATCCAAGACACCTGCGTTGTCATTCTTCGTAAGACCAAGGAATCCACAAACAACCGCAGTAAGGGGACGCCAAGTGTTGGAACCATTGGTGCCGATGGGTGTCGTACTGAGGTCGGAGCTTTGTCCGTTCCTCATAACGCTGACGGAGTTTGGGTTTTGCCATCGCAATCGAAGGCGGGGCTCAACTTTGACTTCTTTGATCCTCGATTCAGTCGACTGTCGAGCTACGGCTATATTTTGCGTGCGGGATATTTCGTTTGGAATCGGTCGCGAACCCAACTGCGAAATGATGAGGAACCTCGACCGGACGAAATCCCGCTTCTGTGGGCGCACTCAGTCAAGGCAGACAAGACGGTTGTGCCATCCTCGGGCCCAAAGCGCTCTAACGATTCCTCGTTGAAATCATTCGTGACAATCAACCCGGGAAGCACAGCCATAATTCGAGGTCAGTCTATAGTTCTCCAGAGAACTACCAATAGGAACCAGCCCAAAAGACTGGTCGGTGGACTTGTGTCTCGCGATTTCGCTGATCGCAATCCGACTGGATATGTCACGGAAAACCATACAATTGTCGTACTGCCCGACCCTCAGCAAAAACAGGCTGTGGCGATTGAGACACTCTTGGAGCTTTTAACGAGTAGTATTGTTGATGACTGCTTCCGCCGCGTGTCGGGAACGGTGAGTGTCAGCACGAAGGTACTACGAGAACTGCCCCTACCAAACCCGGAAGCTTTGGCAGCGGGATTTCAAGCATTTTCCTCTCCCGAAGAGGCGATTCGTTATGCATATTTGGAGACGATCGGGCGACGGGAGCCTTAAAAGGGGCGTTGATTGATGGAAGATTCTGCGGATGGCGAAGATGCAAACCAAAATTGGAGCAGTCTGCGCTTTGCTCCGTCTACTCTCGTTCATCTGGGCGAGCGCCTCGTGGCCAACGTTGACCAAGGAATATCCGAGCTTGTTAAGAACTCCTATGACGCCGACGCGGAGGTGTGCTGGGTCAAGCTAGATAATAAGCTAGGTGGCACTCTCGTACTGTCCGATGACGGGATCGGCATGACCCGCGACGACATTGACCTCGGCTGGCTGGTTCTCGGAAGATCAGGAAAGCAATCAAAAACCCCGACCCCCAAGTTTAATCGAGTACCAGTCGGCGACAAGGGACTGGGCCGTCTGTCGGCCTTACGGTTGGGACGAAAAGCTGTGGTGAGGAGCCGGCCGGCCGCCGAACCGGGAACTGAGTACGCAGTCACGTTAGATTGGACTGCTTATGATTTGGCCACAACGGTTGAGGAAGTAAGACTGCAGATCGACACACTGCAATCGGACCAACCATCGGGAACCGAGATATCGATTGAAGATCTCAAGAGGCCGTTGACTCGGATTGAGCTTGAACGCCTAGCTCGCACCCTAATTCTTTTATCGGATCCTTTCCAAGAAACGCAGGGCTTTCGTACCGAATTGGAGGTGCCGGGATTCGAAGACCTTACAAACAAAGTTAAGAAGTCATACTTCGGTGACGCAGAGTATCACTTACGCGCAACCCTAGATTCGTCAGGACAGGCTAGTTTCGAATTGCTTGATTGGAAGGATGAGGTTCTGGCCCAAGCTCAGGGTCGACCCCGCCCAAGCACGGTCCCCGCGATCTTCGATCTCTGGATTTATCTTCTCGATAAAAAGTCATTCTCGACTCGATCCTCAACCATTGCGGAAGTGCGCGAATGGTTATCGATTGTGGGTGGTGTCCATGTCTTTGAAGGCCCGATCAGAGTACCACCATATGGTGAGCGCGGCGTAGATTGGCTCGAAATGAACCTCAGAAGGGCGCAGAACCCGGAGGAAAGGCCGTCAACGAACACGACCCTCGGGAAGGTAGTGGTAGATAATTCATCTGGCAGACTCGAACAGAAGACTGACAGAGTTGGATATATCGAAAACGAGGCGTACAACGAACTGAGGGACTTCGCCAAAGAGGCAATGGATTGGCTCGCGCGATATAGGCTTAGTTTAGCCGAGAGGCGTCGCACTCAAGAACGTGAAGAGACGAATAACGAGCGCCGATCTGCCGCGAAATCCGTGGATCAAATTCTCGAGAAAATGCCACAGAACGATAGCAAGCCGCTCAAGATTGCATTCGACCACTTGGTGGCGGCCAGCGAGAGGCAAGAGCGCCGCCTTCGTGACGACCTGCAGCTGTATAGATCGCTTGCGACTGCTGGGATGACATCTGCCGTCTTTTCGCACGAAATAGGAAAACCCCTAGGAACGCTGGTCCGAACTCTTCCCGCCATGGTGGACCGTCTTCCCGAAGCCGTCCGGAGCCAAGCACAGCAGGTTTTTCAGTTCGCCATCAATGCAGCAACGCGACTAGAGAGTTATGTATCATTGCCCCTATCGCTTCTAAAGAAGGAGAAACGCCGACCCGGCCGGGTAGATCTTGTTAGCTGTCTGCAAGACATTATTAAAACGTTCGAACTGATTTTCTCGAATGCTGGCATTTCGGTTGAGACCGATCTCCCTTCGAGCGCGGCAATCACTGGGAGTGTCGCTCTCGTCGAGGGCATTTTGGCAAACCTGTTCGCTAATGCCATCGCTGCGTTTGAACGGGACGATATAGATCAAAGCGACCGCAAGATATTTGTTAAGATACAAGAAGATCTCGACCAGATAACGATGGTCATTTCGGATAACGCTGGTGGGATTAAAGGCGTTGACCTCAAAGAARTTTGGCTTCCGGGGGTTACTACTTCTCCCGAAGGAACCGGATTTGGGCTTACAATTGTCCGTGATTCGGTCGCGGATCTTGGTGGCACCGTGGAAGCTATCGCGCTGGGCGAAGATGGTGGCGCTGAGTTTCGGATCAATTTGAAGAGGCCGACTGTGTAATGCTGCAACAAGGTACCGCTACATACTCTCCCCCTGTCGTGGCAATCATCGATGATGATACGCACACTCGCGAAGAAGCTGTATTTTGGCTGCAACAAGGTGGATTCAACGCCAAGCCGCTTAATGGAAAATATGGCCAAGATATTGACCGGCTGGTTTCGGATGCTTGCGACGGCGTAGATTACGTCTTCACTGACCAGCGACTATCCACTCACGGCTTTGCGCAAATACAAGGTATCGAGCTTGCTGCCCGTTTGAATAAAATAAATAAGCCAACCATATTGGTCACTCAATTCACTGAGACGGACGAAGCGAAGTTCAAACCTTTCCGCTCCCAGGTCCCGGTTATACTTCCGCGAAACAAAATAGACAAAGCTGACTTTCGAGAGCTTTTCGAGAGAGTCAGGCTTGAGTTGACGGGTCAACACTCGCCAGATCGTCAGCTATACAGGTCAACATTCGCGGTGGAATCTGTCGAAGGCAATCCGCCTATGGTCGTAGGTTTCCTGCCAAGTTGGAGCCAGAACTCGGCTGTGACATTCCCGCTCGATTTGATCCCAGCTGCACTTCAAACGCATGTGAAACCAGGGGGCTTCCTATTCGTTAGGGTCAACCTCAACGCAGAGAAAGCAGCGGACTTATATTACGAGGACTTCGAATTGGCACCGGAGCCTCAAGATCATGGCTTCTGAGCTGAGAATCCTCGATGTTGGCCACGGAAACAGCACGTTAATTCTTTCCGAGAAGAACTGCATTATAGATTGCCCCGGCAATACCGTATTGCTTGACACGCTCATCGAGAAAAAAATAAAGCACATCGATATTGTTCTGGTTTCCCATGCGGACGCTGATCATCTCGTGGGCATAACTAACATACTTTTGTCGAAGGATATTTCTGTAGGGGCGCTCCGGGCAAACCCGAACTCAGAACGAACCTCATTGGCATTCAAAACGTTCTTGGTAGCAGTTGAGGATGCGATCTCTCGTGGCGTCGATGCAAAAAGCTCCCTAACGGCGGAAAGTCCGGGGGTTATGAACCTCGGTGAGGTGAGCTTGGAAGTCCTATCGCCCGGGGGTGCCTCAGCTTTTGTGGGCGTCGGAGGAACCGACATCTCCGGGAATGCGATCACTACCAACGCCGCATCGGCGGTCATTAAGGTAGTCAAAGACGGCGTCTCCAAGGCGCTGTTGCCTGGAGATATGAGTTCAGCAACTCTGTTAGATCTTAGGCGTAGAGGTATCGACCTGCATGCTGAGATCTTGATATTTCCACATCATGGAGGCACGCCAGAGTACGGCGACGCCACGGAATTTGCGAAGACTTTGATCGAGGCAGTTGATCCCCAGCTTGTTATATTTTCACTAGGAAGAGGCAGATACGGAACGCCAAGGCCAGAGATCGTCAACGCAATCAGAGAGACCAAGCCGAACGCTCACATTGCGTGCACTCAGTTATCCAAATCTTGTGCAGCCGATATCACCGGATTGGATTACAACCATCTCGACACCGCGCCCGCCCATGGGAAAAAGACCAATGCTTGTTGCGCTGGTACAATAACCTTCGCGCTTGATGAGGCTGCGGAAACTCATCTTGGCCTAAAGAACCATTATGATTGGATTGGAAAAAATATCTCCGATTCCCTCTGTACGAAGCCGCTAGCAGCGAAATGATGTCTCCGCCGGTCGGCGCACACCGTGCGTCTTTCCGCGAGACTAGCCTCGATCTCGAACAGGGTCTTTTGTTCACAACAGGAAAAGGTTATGACCGCCGGCCGCGGCCACTTCGAGCGCCCGCTTGGCGCTTTCCTGGCCCTTGATTTCGGCAAGATCCGGCAGGTTTGCGGCATTGGCGCGGATCGACGCCTCCGGCCGAGACAGGACCTGCGTGCCGCGGAAATGATTGGCAAGGGCAATCAGGCTGCGGGGGGCGAGGATATCGACTTCCGAACCCGCCCACGCGGCTTCGGCGCCGCTTTCGGCCGGGCAGATCAGCCCCTTGCCGAGCGCATTGGCGCCGATCGCAGCCGGCAGCGCGCCTGATATGGCGGCGATCGTTCCGTCGAGATTGAGTTCGCCGACGACGACAAAGTCCGACAGCGCATCGGCGGGAATGGCGCCGAGGGCGGCCATCAGGGCAAGCGCGATCGGCAGATCGAAATGCGAGCCTTCCTTCGGCAGGTCGGCAGGCGCCAGATTGACCGTCACCCGCTTGGCCGGCAGCGCCAGGCCGGAGGCGTGGAGAGCGGCCTGCACGCGCTCGCGGCTTTCGGCAACCGCCTTGTCGGGCAGGCCGACGATCTGCATGCCGACCTTGCCGGGAGCGACCATGACCTGGACCTCGACCGGCACACCTTCGATGCCCTGAAATGCCACCGTACTGACACGCGCGACCATAAGCCCATCCCTTGTCCCGCAAACTCTACCATACCGCCGCCCTCCGACCCCTGAAGCGCGTCGCATCGATGCGATGCGCTTCAAGTCTTTATTCGATGCATGTCGTGGTCCCAAAACCGCTGCACACTTTTGGGCGACATGCATTAAGGCTAGCGGTTGCAATCTGGCATGGAAGACGGAATAAAACAAGAACAATCAAAGAACACAATCTTGCATCCGCTGTGACCAGGGTTGTGCTCGGTCGCGGGACCAGAACGGTCATGGGCCGGCTGGCTCAGCCGCGCTTGCGCTCGATCGCATCCCAAAGCAGGGCTGCTATATCGGCGCCGCCGAACTTCTTCACCTCGCGGATGCCTGTGGGCGAGGTGACGTTGATCTCGGTCATGTAATCGCCGATCACATCGATGCCGACGAGCAGGAAGCCGCGCTCCCTCAGCGCCGGGCCGATGCGGGCGCAGATTTCACTTTCGCGCGCCGTCAGCTCGGTCGCCTCGGCGCGGCCGCCGACATGCATGTTGGAGCGGCTGTCGTGTTCGGCCGGCACGCGGTTGATGGCGCCGGCGAATTCGCCGTCGACGAGGATGATGCGTTTGTCGCCCTTGCGCACGTCGGGCAGATATTGCTGGGCGATGAAGGGCTCGCGGAAAAGCTGGCCGAACATTTCGAGCAGCGAAGAGAGGTTGCGGTCGTCGCGGGTCGAATGGAAGACGCCGGCGCCGCCATTGCCGTAGAGCGGCTTGAGGATGATGTCGCCCATCTCGTCGCGGAAGCGGCGGATCTCGGCGGCATCCTTGGTGATCAGCGTCTTCGGCATCAGGTCGGAGAATTCGGTGACGAAGATCTTCTCCGGCGAATTGCGCACCCAAGCCGGATCGTTGACGACGAGCGTCTTCGGGTGGATGCGCTCGAGCAGATGCGTCGAGGTGATATAGGCCATGTCGAAGGGCGGATCCTGGCGCAGCAGCACGACATCCATGGTCGCGAGGTCGACGCGCTCCGGCGCGCCAAGCTCGTAGTGATCGCCCTTGAGGTCGCGCAGCACCATCGGCTCGACGCTGGCATAGAGCCTGTTGTCGCGGAAGCTCAGGCGATCGGGCGTGTAATGGAAGAGCCTGTAGCCGCGCGCCTGGGCTTCCAGGCTCATGGCGAAGGTGGAATCGCCTGCGATATTGATGCCTGCGACATGGTCCATCTGGACCGCTACATTGGTGATCTTGGCCATTTCCATCCCTCGCTGAATGCCGGACAGATGTAGGTCGGCCAGATATCAAACGCAACGGTCAATCAAGGGCTTCCGGCGCTGGAGCATTTTCGCTTTTGTGCAACTCCGGACGCAAAACCGCTGCACAGTTTTGCTGCAATTGCTTTTCACCGCGTCTCGAGTTTCCGCATCAACCGGCCGCGATAGCTGTCGAGAATGACGGCGAGCACGATGACGGCGCCGATAACGATCGGCTTGATATTGTCGTCGGCGCCCAAGAGCTGCAATCCCGTTGACAGCACCTGCAGAATGCAGGCGCCGACCAGCGTGCCGACAATCGAGCCTTTGCCACCCGAAAGGCTGGTTCCGCCGATAATAACGGCGGCGATCGCATTCAACTCGTAGCCGATGCCCGCAACCGGGCTGCCGACATTGAGGCGGAGCAGATAGACCATGGCCGCGATGCCGGCCGTCAGCCCTGAGATCGTGAAGACCGCGATCTTGTATCGTTTCGGCTCGTGCCCCGATAGCCGCACAGCCTCTTCATTGGTGCCGATCGCGAAGACGAAGCGCCCGAAGACGGTATAGCGCAGCACGAACCAGCCGATGAGGACGACGACGATCGCAATCAGAAAGATTGACGGAAATATGCCCCAGAAGATCAGGTTGCCGAAATCGACGAAAGGCTGAGGCAKGCCGGTGATCGTGGAATTGTCGCTGACCACGCGCGCCAGGCCGCTCGCGACGTTCAGCATTCCAAGGGTGACGATAAAGGAAGGAAGCTTCCACTTCTCACAAATCCACCCGTTGACGGCGCCAAGGGCAGCACCCGTGCCCATCGACGCAAGACATGCGAGAACAATCGCCTGCCATGGCGAAAATGCCGGATTGATCATGATCGTCGCACCGATCACCGTGCAAAGGGCAAGCAGCGATCCGACCGAGAGATCGATGCCGCCAACGAGGATGACGAAGGTCATGCCCGCAGCAAGCACGGTGTTGATGGCAATCTGCACGAAGATCTTCAGGAAGTTCTCCGGCGTTGCGAAATAGGGCGCCGTCGCCGAGAAAAACGCCAGGATCAGAATGAGGGCAATGGCGACGCCCGCCTCCTTCAGCGAGATCCGGACAAGCTTGTCCCAGAAGCTCACCTCTTTCGCCTCGGTCTGTTTTTCAATGTTGGCGGACACGACTGTACTCCTTGTAGGCGAGCGAAAGGATCCTGCTCTCGTCAAATTGTTCCCGAACTATTTCGCCCGATATCTTGCCGTCGGAGAATACGATGATGCGATGGCAAATGCCGATGAGCTCCGGCAGATCCGAAGAGACTACCAGAACGCCTTTTCCCTGAGCCGCAAACTTCCACAGAAGCTCATAAATCTCGGCCTTTGCACCGACGTCGATTCCACGGGTCGGCTCATCGAAAATCAGCACTTTTGGACCGCGGAACAGCCATTTTGCAATGACGACTTTTTGCTGGTTGCCGCCGGAAAAGGTCCTGACCGCCTGATGGATGGACGGGGTCTTGATGCGCAGTTCACGCACGAGGCGCTGCGAATGATCGTCCTGCGTCCTTCGCATGATCAAGCCGTTGCGGGAGATCTTGCCGAGATCGGTTATGGTGGCATTTTCAGCGCAGCTCATGTCGAGCATCAAGCCCTGCATCTTGCGGTCTTCGGTTGCCAGGCAGAGCCCGGCAGCAACGGCATCCCTAGGCGAATTTATCTCAACCGGATCGCCATTCACGCGAATTTCGCCGGCCGCTTTGGCATCGGCGCCGAATATGGCGCGAACCGCTTCCGTCCGGCCGCTGCCGACAAGGCCGGCAATGCCGACGATTTCCCCCTTTGCCACGGAAAATGACAGTTCCGGGCTATTGCGCGTCACCTTCAGGCCGGAAACACCGAGCGCCTCGCCGGACACGGTGCTGTCGTTGCGAAAAATGCCATGATCCGAAAGCTTGCGCCCGACCATGAGTTCGACGATGTCAGGAATAGCAAGTCCGGACAGCGGACGCGTGATCACATGCTGGCCGTCGCGCAGCACCGTCACATCGTCGCCGACGTCAAAGATCTCCTCCAGCCTGTGCGAGATGTAGAGCGTGGTCACGCCACGCCGCTTCAGCCGCTTGAGAATCTCGAAGAGACGATCGACCTCCTTGGAGGTCAGGGTTGCCGTCGGTTCGTCGAGAACGAGAAGCTTGCTTTCGTAGCAAAGCGCCTTGGCGATCTCGACCAGTTGAAGCTGGGCGACGCTGAGGCGGCTCGCCAGTGTCGTCGGGGCGACGTCAAGGCCGACCTCTTCCAGGAGTTCCGCCGCTCTGCTGTTCATTTCCTTGTAGTTCACGAGGCCGTAGCGGCGCGGCAGATGCTCGAACAACAGGTTTTCCGCCACCGTGAGGTTGGAAAGCGGGTGCAGCTCCTGGTGAATGACTCGGATGCCCGCCTTGAACGCCTCCAACGGCGAGGCCGGATGGTATTGCTTGCCGTCGAATAGAATGTGACCGTCATCCGGCCTGAAGACACCGCCGAGCAGGTTGATCAGGGTCGACTTTCCAGCACCGTTCTCGCCCAGAAGAACGTGCCCCTTGCCGCGGCCGATCCGCATGGAGACATCCTTGAGCGCCACGACGCCCGGGAAGCGCTTGCCGATCCCTTCCAGCCTCAAAATGTCGTCATCTGCTGCGTCTGACATGGCGACCTCATGCACGCTCTGTTCGAACTCCGCGCAGTGCGCATCCCAGCGGCTCGGAAGCGAGCCTCACCTGAAGCGATCAACGCGTCAATCGGTTGGTAGCGGTGAGCGCCGGCCGCAGCCGGCGCTTCCTGTACACTGCCGCGCGTCTTTCAGACGCGCGATGCGGGCGATCCCGACTATTTGAGATCCGCTGCGGTGACCAGCTTGATGTCGGTCTTGACCCAGCCGGTGAATTTCTCGCCGGCAAGTTCACGCATGCCATACTGGATGCCGAGGACCGCCATCTGCGCGCCATACTGTTCGACAGTGGCAAGCATCTTGCCATCCTTGATCAGCGGCTGAACCGGCGGAATGTTGTCGAAGCCGACAACCTTGATCTTGCCACTCTGGCCGGCCGCATCGAGCGCCTTGACAACGCCGAGAGCCATCGAGTCGTTGGCTGCCATAACGCCCTGAATATCCTTATATTTCGTCAGGAAATTCGTCATGACGGTATTGGCTTCTTCCGTCTCCCAATGGGCCGTCTTGCTGTCGAGAAGCTCAAGCTTGCCAGACTTGACGGAGTCCATGAAGCCTTCCTTGCGCTCCTTGGCATTGTCGGCCTCGGGGTTACCCTCGAGGATGACGACCTTGGCGCCGGGTCCCAGATCCTTGGCAAGCGCGTCGCCCGCAAGCGTCGCCCCGCCCCTATTGTCAGGCCCGAAGAAAGCGAGATCGATACCGGCTTTCTTCTTCGCATCGGCATCGAGCGGCACGTCGATGTTGATGACCTTGACGCCGGCCTTGACTGCCTTTGCCAGCGGGGTTGCCATGGCCTTTGAATCGGCCGGCGCAACAACGATGATATCGTATTTCTGCGTGACGAAGTTTTCGACGGCATCGACCTGGGACGCGAAATCTCGCTCGTCCTTCATGCCGACGGCCTTGAAGTCGAACTTGTCCTTGTTCTCGGCCGCATATTTGTCGGCGCCGGCCTTCATCTGCTTGAAGAACTCATTGGACAAGGATTTCATGATCAGGCCGACCTTCGGCTTACCGGCCGCAAAGGCGGGCGACACGCCACAGGACAGCGMGAGCACCAAGGTGCCGGCAAGCCCAAGCTTCAATGCCGCACGGCGCGGCGCATTGATCAAGACGGATTCACGCTTCATAAAATTGGACATTTTTTCCTCCCGAACGGCCCTGGGCTCAGCTCCACCTGAGTTGCCGGCGGCAATGAACCGTTTCCAACGCCATCTGGGTAGCACGCCCTTAAAAATTGTCAAGCTGCCGAAATCGAGCCGAATGTCGGCATTGGCTCCCAGGTTTGGCCTGTATCGGTGCGCATGCGATGAACCGTTTCCATTGAGCGTTGGCCCGCGCTCGTGCTATGCAGACTGGCGGTCAAAATTGAGATGCAGCCCTTTGACGAGGGCGGTAAAGACCATTAGCTGGAAGCTTCGATCAGGCGCCCTTCGGTGTCTTCCGAAGGCGTAGAGAAAGGGCCACTGTTTCCGTTATGTCAAAGGTCGGGATTCGAGAGGTTGCCAAGCTTGCGGGAGTTTCCACCGGGACCGTTTCGCGGGTTTTGAATGATCATCCCTCCGTGACGAAGGAATTGCGGGCGCGCGTCACAGCGATCATCAAAGACCTCGGCTATACGCCCGACGCGTCGGCGAGAAGCATGCGCGGCAAGGTCAGCCGGCTCATCGGCATCGTCATTCCGGATCTGACCAATCCGTTCTTCGCGGAGCTTGTCCAATCGGCGGAACAGGCGGCGGCAAATCACGGCTATAATATCATCGTCATGACGTCGTTTGATCACGCGGCCAAAGAGGCCGACCGCATCAAGCAGCTGACCAGCCGAAAGGTCGACGGCATCATGCTCGTTCCCAGCAATGATTTCCACACACTCAAACTGCCGAAGGGATTGCCGATCGTCGTCGTCGACCGTCTCATGCCGGGATATTCCGGCATAGCCGCCGATCACCGCAATGGGGTTCGGCTTGGCGTCGAGCATCTTTTGCAGCTCGGCCATCGCCGCATCGGCTTCATTTCGGGGCCAGGGCACTCCGTCCCCGCCAACGATCGCCTCAGGGGCTATCTCGATGCAATCGAGCAGGCGGATGACAGAACGCCAATGGCGGGGCCACCGCTGATCGCCGAGGCGGCTTTCGACTATGAGAGCGGCCGTTCCGCGGGAAATTATCTTCTGGCCCGCGCGCGAAACGAGCGGCCGACGGCGATCTTTGCAAGTTCGGACCAGCAGGCAATCGGCTGCATGCGGGCAGCCCATGATCTGGGAATCCCGATACCGGCAGCCCTTTCGATCCTTGGCTTCGACGGCATCCCGCTCGCAAGCATGACCACGCCACGACTGACGACGGTGAAACAGCCGATTCAAGACATAGCCGCAGCCGCGGTGGCCGTTCTGTTGAACAAGCAAACCGCGCCCGACCTCGACAATCCGATCCTATTCGGCTGCGAGATCTTGAAGGGCGAAACAACCGCCCCGCCTCAGCCCGATTAGCGCATAGGCCCGAGCATCGAAGTCGATCTTCAGGCGGCGATGCCCTGGTTGCCGCTGTTGCGCAGCATGTTGCGGAGACGGTAGGCGATCGCCAAGGGCTTCGGGAAGGGTTTTCGCAGGAAGGCGACCTTGCGGACGTAATTGTCGACCCGCCAGCTCGCCCAGGTTCCGCCTGCAAAAAAAGCGACGTCGCCGGCACGCAGGGTTCGTTCCGTGCCGTCCTCGGCAGTGATATGGACCTCGCCTTCGAGGATCATCACCGTCTCGTCCCAGCCGAAGCGCCAGCGGAATTCGCCCGCCGTGCAGTCCCAGATCGCCGTTAGCGATGCTTCGTCATGACCGCGCGAATGTTCGGCGGTGCGAGCCTGCGGATTGCCGCTGACGATCCAGTCCGGATTGATCGGCGTCGGCTTCAATGGCAGCAGGTCGCTCGCATGCGCCACGAAGGATTTTCCGGCCGGCTTCGCCACGACATAAGGCGCGGAGCGCGCGGCCATGGCGACCGCACTTGCAAGCATCAGCTTCCAGGCCATGAAACAATCCCCAATTGTTATCCCTACCGAGATTTGACGTAGCAGAGAGTCGTAAGAACCTGGTTCACGCGGGGACTAAAAGTTTAACGATCCGGAAATCCAATGGGTCGAAAGGGGGTCAGAAGGCATCAATAAAGTGCCGCGGCAGCCGGCCGGGCATGATCGCCACGATATCATAGCGTTGGGAAAGGCGGGCCTGATCCGCCTGGCTGGCGAGCCAGAGATCGCTTGCCGCCCGTATGCGCTTCTGCGCGGCGACAGAGACGGCATCGACCGCCGCGGCCTCGCCACGGCGGGCCTTGACCTCGACGAAGACGGCGAGATCGCCCTTGCGGGCAATAATATCAATCTCGCCGAGCCGGGTGCGGTGGCGCAGCGCCAGGATGCGGTAGCCCTTCAGCATCAGGAAGGCGGCCGCGATATATTCCGACATGCGGCCCCGGCGCAGCGCCTTCCTCCTGATGGCGGTGAGATCATCATCGCCCATCGGCGTTCTTGATCTCCAGCAGGCGCTGGTAGAGCACCTTGCGCGGCAGGCCGGTGAGGCGGGCGGCCTCGGTGGCAGCGCCGGCAGTCGGCATCGACTTCGACAGGTCGGCCAGCATGGCTTCGACATCGGCCTCATCCGTCTCGACCGGCTCCGGCGGACCGATAACAAGGACGATCTCGCCCTTGACGTTTTCCACCTGCTGATAATGCGCCGCAAGGTCGGCAAGCGTGCCGCGGCGGAACTCCTCATAGGTCTTGGTCAGCTCGCGGCAGACAGAGGCGGGCCGGGTGGCTCCGAGCACATCGGCAGCGGCCAGAAGCGTTGCGCCGATGCGATGCGGCGATTCAAAGAAGATCAGTGTCGCGGGTGCTGCGGCAAGTTCACCCAAACGGTCGCGGCGAGCCTTTTCCTTGGCCGGCAGGAAACCGGCGAAAAGGAAGGCATCGTTCGGCAGGCCGGAGCCGACAAGGGCTGCGAGCGGCGCGGAGGCGCCGGGAATGGGAATGACGCGGTAACCTGCCGCTATCGCCTGTTGCGCCAGCCGATAGCCTGGATCGGAGACCAGCGGCGTGCCGGCATCGGAAACCAGCGCCACCGAGCGCCCGGCTTCGAGCGCCTGCAGCAGCCTGGGACCGGCCTCGTCGGCATTGTGCTCGTGATAGGCGAAGGGGCGGTTCTGGATGCCGTAGCGGTCAAGCAGCACGCGGGTGACACGTGTATCCTCGCAGGCAAGCACATCGGCGCCGGCCAGCGTTTCCAGCGCCCGCAGGGTGATATCGCCAAGATTGCCGATGGGGGTGGCGACGAGATAGAGCGCCGGCTCCAGCGGCCGCGCCGGCACCGTTGCATTGTGCAGGCGGAAGCTTCGCCGGCTGGCGGCGTCCGCTGTCGTTTCCTCATTCATGCCATTTGCTTTCGTCCCGCCGGCTCTTGGCCGGCATCGAAGCCTTTATGGTCGAGCCGCACCGCTTCGGCAAGGGTTCGGATTTCTGTGAGCATTGCTCTGGAAAACCGCAAATGCAGGGGTGCCGACGTCCATGCCTCTTGCAAAGCAATGCTGAAGTCTGCCATTTTGCCCGTCCACTCCCCCGGCCTCAAGCCGGGACAGCATTCTTCGGGTGCTCGACGCGCCCGGACAGTCACGGTCGAAAGCGGTAGCATCCCATGCGTATTACTATTGAGCGGTCAAACCTGTTGAAATCGCTGAACCACGTCCACCGCGTGGTCGAACGTCGCAACACGATCCCGATCCTGTCCAACGTATTGCTAAAAGCCGACGGCCAGAAGCTCGACATGAAGGCGACCGACCTCGACCTTGAAATTACCGAGGCGACACCGGCAAGCGTCGAACAGCCAGGCGCCACCACCGTTCCCGCGCATCTTCTCTACGATATCGTGCGCAAGCTTCCCGACGGCTCGGAAGTACTTCTTGCCACCAGCACTGACGGCGGCGCGATGACCGTGCAGTCCGGCCGTTCGAAATTCTCGCTGCAGTGCCTGCCGGAATCGGACTTCCCTGATCTCACCGCCGGCACCTTCACGCATAGCTTCAAGCTGAAGGCGACCGATCTGAAAATGCTGATCGACCGCACCCAGTTCGCGATCTCGACGGAAGAGACGCGTTATTATCTCAACGGCATCTTCTTCCACACGATCGAGAGCAATGGCGAGCTGAAACTCAGGGCGGTTGCCACCGACGGCCACAGGCTGGCGCGCGCCGATGTCGATGCGCCCTCCGGTTCCGAGGGCATGCCCGGCATCATCATTCCGCGCAAGACGGTCGGCGAGTTGCAGAAGCTGGTCGACAATCCCGAAACGTTGGTGACCGTCGAGGTCTCCGACGCCAAGATCCGGCTGACGATCGGCTCGATCGTCATGACGTCGAAACTGATCGACGGCACCTTCCCGGATTATCAGCGCGTCATCCCCACCGGCAACGACAAGGAAATGCGCGTCGACTGCACGACCTTCGCACAGGCCGTCGACCGCGTCTCGACCATCTCCTCCGAGCGCGGACGCGCCGTCAAGCTGGCGCTTTCCGAGGGGCAGCTGATGCTGACCGTCAACAATCCCGATTCCGGCAGTGCGACTGAGGAAGTCGCCGTCGGCTACGACACCGATGCGATGGAAATCGGCTTCAACGCCAAATACCTGCTCGACATCACCGCCCAGCTTTCCGGCGAGGAGGCGATCTTCCTGCTTGCCGATGCCGGCTCGCCGACACTGATCCGCGACACGGCCGGCGACGATGCGCTCTACGTGCTGATGCCGATGCGCGTCTGAGGGGAACGAAGGCGACCGCTTGCCGTTTTTCCTCCTGTCAAAACGGAGGATCCCATGACCAAAAAGGCGGGAACGGTGCGCATCGGTATATCCGGCTGGACCTATGCGCCCTGGCGCGGCCAATTCTACCCAAAGGACCTGCCGCAGAAGCAGGAGCTTTCCTTCGCCGCCCGGCACTTCCGGTCGATCGAGATCAACGGCACCTTCTACGGATTGCAGCGGCCCGAAAGCTTCGGCCGCTGGCGCGATGAGACGCCGAATGATTTCGTCTTCGCGGTCAAGGGACCGCGCTTCATCACCCATATGCTGCGGCTGCAGAATATCCAGACGGCGCTCGCCAATTTCCTCGCCTCGGGCCTGCTGCGGCTTGGCCCCAAGCTCGGGCCGATCCTCTGGCAATTGCCGCCGAACATGGCCTTCGACCCATCCCTTTTCGAAAGTTTTTTGTCGCTGCTGCCGCATGACCGCGACGCGGCGATAGCGCTTGCGAAGCAGCACGACTGGCATATCAAGGGACCGGCCTGGCTTAAAAGCGACGGGCACCAGCCGATCCGTCATGCGCTCGAAATCCGCCACGAGAGCTTCCGCTCACCTATCTTCATCGACATGCTGAGGCGTCACAAGGTCGCTCTCGTCTGCGCCGATACGGTGAAATGGCCGCTGCTGATGGATATCACCGCCGATTTCGTCTATTGCCGCCTGCATGGCTCCGAAAAGCTCTATGTCAGCGGCTACGAGGACGAAGCCCTCGATATATGGGCGCAACGCATCCGCGTCTGGGCCACGGGCGGAGAACCTGAGAATGCGACGCGGGTGCTGGCGCCCGTAGCGGCGCGCAGCAAGGGCCGAGACGTCTATCTCTACTTCGACAATACCGACGTGAAGCTGCGCGCGCCTGTCGACGCCGATCACCTGGCCGAAAGGCTTGCCGATCTCATGCCGGGTTCAGCGTCGAAAGCCGCATGAGCTGTTGATGTCGATGTCCTTGTTGCGAAAATCCTTGTCCCTTAAGCGACAAGCGGCATATTAAGGCATTCGATCAACATGCGGATGGGTGGAGAATGAGCTTACGGGTCAAGGTGAAGGAACGGTTCGGGAAGAGGTTCGACGACGAGATCCGCTTCTTCCGGGGCATGATGCAGGGGCCGAAGACGGTGGGCTCGATCGTGCCGACCTCCTCGATCACGGCGAAGCGCATGGCAAGCGTCGTCGATATCCATTCCGGGCTGCCGGTGCTTGAACTCGGACCGGGCACGGGCGCCATCACCAAGGCCATTCTCGGCCGCGGCGTCCGTCCGGAAAATCTCGTCGCAATCGAATATTCGACGGATTTTCATAAGCATCTGCAGCGGACCTATCCCGGCGTGCACTTCATCAACGGCGATGCCTTCGATCTTCAGGCCACCCTTGGCAATTTCAGCGGTCTCACCTTCGATTCCGTCGTCTCGGGCATTCCGCTTCTGAATTTCCCAATGGCGAAGCGCATCTCGCTGCTCGAAAGCCTACTCGATCGACTGCCGGCCGGCCGGCCGATGGTGCAGATTTCCTACGGCGCGATCTCGCCGATCGCCGCCAATCCCGACCGCTACCATATCCAGCATTTCGACTTCGTCATGCGCAATATTCCGCCGGCGCAGCTCTGGATCTATAAGCGCGGCTGAGATGTTCGGGATCTACATCACTCATCCGCAAGTCAGGATCGATCCGAACGTGCCCGTGCCGAAATGGGGGCTTTCCGATATCGGTGCGGCGCGCGCCCGCAAAGCGGCAGAGGGCAGCTGGGCCAGGCAATTGCGGCGCATCGTCTCTAGCGACGAGACGAAGGCGATCGAAACGGCCGAAATCCTGGCGGAAGCTTCCGGCGTGCCCGTCGAGGTCGTTCACGCCATGCACGAGAACGACCGCTCGGCCACTGGCTTCCTGCCGCCGCCGCAATTCGAAGAAGCTGCCGACTGGTTCTTTGCCCATCCGGAGCAGAGCTTCAAAGGCTGGGAACGCGCCGTCGATGCCCAGGCCCGCATCGTCGAGGCTGTTAACGCCGTTCTTGCCACGCATGATGCGACGTCGCCGATCGCCTTTGTCGGCCATGGCGGCGTCGGCACGCTGCTCAAATGCCATCTGGCGGGCAGCCCGATCGCGCGCGACCGCGACCAGCCGGGCGGCGGCGGCAATCTCTATGCTTTCGGTCTTGCGGATCGGGGCCTAACATGCGACTGGACGCCCATCGAAGACTGGCAGGGGTGACTTCAGATGGACGCACGCGAGCGGTTGATCGTCGGCCTGGATGTTCCAACGATCGATGAGGCGGAAAGACTGGTTTCCGCGCTCGGCGACGACATTCTCTTCTATAAGATCGGCTATCAGTTGGTCTTTGCCGGCGGCCTGGAATTCGCCCGCGATCTTGCCGCAAGTGGCAAGAAGATCTTTCTCGACATGAAACTGCTCGACATCGACAACACCGTCGCCTCCGGCGTCGAGAACATCGCCAAGATGGGCATGTCGATGCTGACGCTGCATGCCTATCCGAAAGCCATGAAGGCGGCGGTCGAGGCCGCGGCCGGCTCCGGCCTCTGCCTGCTCGGCGTGACCGTGCTGACCTCGATGGATGCCGGTGACCTTGCCGAGGCCGGCTACAGCCAGGATCCGCACAGCCTGGTGTTGCGCCGCGCCGAACAGGCGCGCGCAGCCGGCATGGGCGGCATCGTCTGCTCGGCGGAGGAGGCGGCTGCGGTGCGCGAAATCGTCGGATCCGACATGGCGATCGTCACCCCCGGCATTCGCCCTGATGGTAGCGACAAGGGCGACCAGAAGCGGGTGATGACACCTTTCGACGCACTGAAGGCGGGAGCGACGCATCTCGTCGTCGGCCGGCCCGTCGTCAAGGCGCCGGATCCCCGAGAGGCCGCCCGCGCGATCCTCAGCGAGATGGTGAGCGCACTCTGGCCGGCAAATCGCTGACCGCATTCAACGACAAAAGGGAGAAGACCATGGCCAAAGGATACTGGATCGCCCGCGTCGACGTTCGCGATACCGAGCGCTACAAGGATTACGTGGCGGCGGCCAAGCCGGCCTTCGAAAAATATGGCGCAAATTTTCTGGCGCGCGGCGGCGCCTTCACCGAACTCGAGGGCAAGGCGCGCGTCCGCAACGTAGTGATCGAATTCCCGTCGATGCAGCATGCGGTCGACTGCTATAATTCGCCGGAATACCAGATCGCCGCGAAAATCCGCCAGGAAGTGGCGGATGCGGAAATGGTCGTCGTCGAAGGCGTCTGAGCGACGTCACATCCCAAAAAACTGACGGCGTGATGGGCCTTCCCGTCGCGCCGGGATTCGGCTAAGACGAGAGCCAATCAAGCATCCCGCAAAGCCTTTCGAGGAGCCTGCCATGACCCTTGCCAACCTGCCACCGCTCGTTACCGTGTTCGGAGGGTCGGGCTTCGTGGGCAGGCACGTGGTTCGGGCGCTGGCCAAGCGCGGTTATAACATCCGCGTCGCCGTGCGCCGTCCCGATCTCGCCGGCTTCCTGCAGCCGCTCGGCAATGTCGGCCAGATTTCCTTCGTCCAGGCGAACCTGCGTTATCGAAGCTCGATCGACCGCGCCGTCGACGGTGCGAGCCACGTCGTCAACTGCGTCGGCATTCTGCACGAGACCGGCCGCAACACCTTCGACGCCGTGCAGGAATTCGGCGGTCGCGCGGTTGCCGAAGCGGCGCGCGGCGCAGGTGCGACGCTGACCCATATTTCGGCAATCGGCGCCGACGCGAAATCCGATTCGGATTATGGCCGCACCAAGGGCCGCGCCGAAACGGCCATCCTCTCGGTCAAGCCCGATGCGGTGATCTTCCGTCCGTCGATCGTCTTCGGACCGGAAGACAGCTTCTTCAACAAGTTCGCCGAGATGGCGCGCATGTCGCCGATCCTGCCGCTTGTCGGCGGCGGCAAGACGAAATTCCAGCCTGTCTATGTCGAGGATGTCGCCGAGGCCGTCGCCCGCGCCGTCGACGGCAAGGTCGCCGGCGGCAAGGTCTATGAGCTTGGCGGGCCTGAGGTGCTGAGCTTCCGCGAATGTCTCGAGACGATGCTGAAGGTAACGTGCCGCAAGAACCCGCTGGTATCCCTGCCCTTTGGCATCGCYTCGATGATCGGCAGCATCGCCTCGATGATCCCCTTCATAACGCCGCCGATCACGCCGGATCAGGTGCGCCTGCTGAAGCGCGACAACATCGTCTCCAGGGAAGCCGAGGCGGAAGGCCGCACGCTGAAGGGCCTCGGCATTGCGCCCACCATGGTGGCATCGGTGCTCGGCTCCTATCTCGTGCACTATCGTCCGCACGGCCAGTACACCGGCACCGGCAAGGCCGCCTGAGCATCTTTTCCAGACGATAAGACTTGGCCGTCTGCGGATGCCGCGGGCGGCCTTTTGACGTTGCCGTGTCCCGCAAAGCCCGGCGCAAGTTTGAAGTGTTCTGGTGCTCGGCATATTCAGCAGCGTTGCATAAAAGACGCATCGGAAATTTTGTKGAATTAACGCCAAATTTAGCAGGAACGATTATTGCTATTTGTCATTCCACTGACTACCAAACCCGCGCGTCTTCCAACGGACTCAACGCCTGCGGTCGTGTGCGGCAATCACTGTGAAAGGCATTTCTCGATGGGCAAGTCAATCGCGCTCCTGTTTGCGTGTGCGGCGCTGGTTATCCTTGCAGGCTCTTTCGTTGCGCCCGGTTCGGTCGCGGCGGTAAAGGGCGATTGCTCGCCGGCCTACGGCGTCGATCCTTGCTCTACGGCTTCGATCATCCATTGACGAAAAGCCCGGCGCCTGCGCCGGCATCCTGCTTCAAGCAAGCAGTCGATCGGATCGCCTGAAACAGGGCGCCTCGAGCGTATCCCCTCAATGACTAACTGAATGATCGGCGCCTTGCCGGTGATCGGATGCCTGTTTGTGCGGTCCGACGGGGCATTTGCATTCGCGCCGTGAGTTGCGCGAATGCAATGCGGGACGGATGTCTCAGGCAATCAAACCGGTCGCGGCCATGCCGAGCAGCAAGACACCGAGAATGATGCGGTAGATGGCAAACAGCGTAAACCGGTTGCTCCTGATATAGGCAAGCAGCCATTTGACGGCGATGAAGGCAACGATCGTGGAGACGACGAAGGCGATGCCGAGCGCAGTCCAGTCTTCGCCCGCCGCTCCGCCATCCTTGAATGTCTTCAGCAATTCATAGCCGCTGGCGGCGTACATTGTGGGTATGCCGACGAGAAAGGCGAATTCCGTCGCCGCAGCACGGTTGCCGGTGCCTGCCAGCATAGCGACGAAGATCGTGGCGCCGGAGCGCGAGGTTCCCGGGAAGACGCCGGCAACGATCTGGGCGATGCCGACCAGGATGGCGACAAGCCAGGTGATCTCTTTATGGGGCGGTCTGCGGGCGGCGGCCCATTCGGCAAAGATCATCCAGATACCGCCGATGATGAGCGCCCAGGCGATCGGTGTTGCGGTCTCCGGAAGTTCAAAGCCGAGCTTCTTGACGACCAGTCCGAGAATGGCGGTGATGAGAAAGGCGACGATCAGCTTGGCGGCATAATCGCGGTTGACGGGATCGCGCCAGCCAAGCACCAGATCCAGCAGACGACGCCAGTAAATGATGGTGACGGCGAGGATGGCGCCCGCCTGAATGACGATGTTGAACATATCCGACCGATGTCCGAGCCATTGCTCCGCAATGATTAGGTGGCCGGTGCTCGAGATCGGCAGGAACTCGGTGATCCCCTCTATGACGCCGAGAATTGCAGCATTTATATAATCCATACATTGTCTCCGGTTTAAAGTTCGGTCGGGCCTGAGCGCTTGGGCCGATCAGGCTGCCGCTTCCATTCGTTCGTTAGACCGTGTTTCGCCATTATCAGATGGCCTGAAAAATCCGATTCGCTTGTATTGGCGGGGCCAAGCTCCTATAGCTTCAACCAATGAGTCATGACTAGGGCGCTATAATCGAGCTGCCACACAGTCCTGTAACAGCAATCACAAAGCCCGAGTATCGATGCCCACGCTTTATCATCATCCCATGTCATCCGCATCTCGCTTCGTCCGGCTGATCCTGGCAGAATACGGCTATCAGGCGGATCTGATCGAAGAGCAGACTTGGGAGAAGCGCCGGGATTTCCTGGCGCTCAATCCGGCCGGCACGCTGCCGGTCTATGTCGACGACAGCATGCGCGCGCTCTGCGGCGCGAGCGTCATTTCCGAATATCTCGACGAGACGCATGGCGTCTTGAAGCGCGACCGGCGGCTGCTCGCCGAGGACCCTTTCCAGCGGGCGGAAATCCGCCGGCTGACCGAATGGTTCATGCAGAAGATGGAAAACGACGTGACCAAGCCGCTCGCCCGCGAGCGTGTCTACAAGTTGCAGATGACCGCCGATCAGGGCGGCGGAGCGCCGGATTCGAAGGTTTTGCGCACGGCCCGCGCGAATATTCGCCAGCATATGCGCTACCTCACCTGGCTTGCCGGTTCGCGTCAGTGGCTGGCGGGCGAGYGGATGAGCTATGCCGACCTTGCCGCCGCGGCCTCGATCTCGATCCTCGATTATCTCGGCGAGATCGAGTGGGCGGATTCGCCCGTCGTCAAGGACTGGTACCAGCGGCTGAAGTCGCGTCCCTCCTTCCGGCCGATGCTGACCGAGCGCGTGCGCGGCCTGACACCGGTTTCACACTATGCCGATCTGGATTTCTGACGAGGGCTCTTCATGCCCGAACCTGATAATGACGACAAAGAGCGCCRCCGCCGCGACAATTTGACCGAGTTCGTCCGGGCGGAATCTGCCGCCAAGGGCTTCGATCTCTGCCGCATCACGCGCCCGGATGCGATCCCGCAAGCGAAGGAGCGTCTCGGCCAGTTCATCGATGCCGGGCGCCACGGGACGATGGACTGGATGGCGGAGACGCGCGACCGGCGCGGCGATCCGAGCACACTCTGGAGCGAGGTGCGCTCCGTCGTCGTCTTCGGCCTCAATTACGCCCCGGAAGAAGATCCCCGCGCTATCCTCGACAAGCCGGATAAGGCAGCGATTTCGGTCTATGCCCGCAACCGCGATTATCACGATGTCATCAAGGGCCGGCTGAAGGAGATCGCCACGCGCTTTGCGGCGCGGGCGGGCGCCGATGTGAAGGTCTTCGTCGATACGGCGCCTGTCATGGAGAAACCGCTGGCGGAGGCAGCCGGGCTCGGCTGGCAGGGCAAACACACCAATCTCGTCAGCCGTACGCACGGTTCCTGGCTGTTCCTCGGCACGATGTTCACCACCGCGGATCTCGTGATCGATGAAGCGGAAACCGATCATTGCGGCTCCTGCCGCGCCTGCCTCGACATCTGTCCGACGGATGCCTTTCCGGCGCCTTACCAGATCGACGCGCGGCGCTGCATCTCCTATCTCACCATCGAGCACAAGGGGCCGATCGACGCCGATTTGCGCGGGCTGATCGGCAACCGCATCTATGGCTGCGACGACTGTCTTGCCGCCTGTCCCTGGAACAAATTCGCAAGCTCTGCCTCCGAGATGAAGCTCAAGGCGCGGGAAGATCTGAAGGAGCCGTCGATCGCCTTTCTGCTGACACTCGACGATGCCGCCTTCCGTACCTTTTTCAGCGGCTCGCCGGTGAAGCGGATCGGCCGCGACCGCTTTATCCGCAACGTGCTGATCGCCGCCGGCAATTCCGGCGACAAGGCGCTCATCGGGCGCTGTCGCGGGCTTTCGGAGGATCCCTCACCCGTGGTGCGCGGCATGGCGGTCTGGGCGCTTTCACGGTTGATGGAGGCTGGCGAATTTGCGGCCTTTGCCGCACAAAGGGCAGACGAGAGAGACGACGACGTATTGAACGAATGGCGATTGGCGGGAGTGGGCTGATGCATGTGATGATCTTTGGTTGCGGTTATTCCGGCACGGCAATCGCCAAGGCCTTTGCCGGCGACGGCGTGCGGGTTTCCGGCACCACGCGCTCGCCTGACAAGATCGATGCGCTCCGCGAAAACGGCATCGAAGCATTCCTTTTCGACGGCGAGAGCATGGAAGAGGGGCTGCGCCGGGCTTTGGACGGCGTCACCCATCTGGTGCAGTCGATCGCCCCTGGAAAGGCCGACCCGCTGCTGCGGCTGCTCGGTAAAGACGGCGCACGCCTGCTGCCGAAGCTCGAATGGATCGGTTACCTCTCCACCGTCGGCGTCTATGGCGATCACCAGGGCGCCTGGGTGAGCGAGGAAACGCCGTGCCTGCCCGTTTCCGGGCGGTCGACGGAGCGGCTCGAGGCGGAAGAGGGCTGGCTGGCGATGGGCCGGGAGCGCGGCGTGCCGGCGGCGGTGTTGCGCCTTTCCGGCATTTATGGGCCGGGCCGCAACGCCTTCTGCAATCTGGACAAGGGCACGGCGCGACGGCTGATCAAGAAGGACCAGGTGTTCAACCGCATCCGCGTCGAGGATATCGGTGCGGCGACACGCTTCCTGTCGGAGCACGGCCTCGGCGGCATCTATAATGTCACCGACGACCGGCCCGGCCCGCCGCAGGATGTGATCGTCGAGGCAGCCCGCCTGATGGGCGTCGAACCGCCGCCGGAGCAGGCGTTCGAGACCGCCGAACTGACGCCGATGGCGCGCACTTTCTACGGCGAGAACAAACGGGTTTCGAATGCGAAACTGAAGGCGGCCGGCTTCGCATTCTCCTTCCCGAACTATCCTATGTCGCTTGCGCAATTGTGGCAGGATGGACGCTGGCGTGGGGAGTAGAACTCAGTCCTGTTTGCGACGGATACGCTCACCCAAAATGAGTAGGAAATTCCTACTTTCCCGCTTTGGCCGGACAATTTTCGCCGCATCTTATGGTTAACGGCCTTTGAATTTGCCCAAATGTGGCAGTAAATATGGCGAAATCAGAAAAATATTTTCGCGATTTTCGTGAACGCTATGGCGTTAACCATCCCTTCGGAAAATTCGTTCTGATTTTAACTGATTTTATTAGGTTTTTTCCACGCTTTGGCGCGGCGCGCATTCTTGGAATCCCGACACCACACTCACGAATGTTGCAGATTGTAATATTCCGTGAACTGACTCGGCACTTTTTCGCCACTTTTTCACAGATTTAAGCCCCGCCGCCTGCAAGGGCGTGAGTTCAATAGTTGAGGGATACTCTGTTTTGAAGAAAATACGTCGTTCTATTATCGCCGCTGTAACTATTGCAGCCTGTTCTTCCATGCTTCCGGCGGAAGGTTTTGCTGGCAATGGTTGTGGCGGTGCTTCATGGTACGCACTTCGCTCCAAAACTGCTTCCGGGGAACGTATGAATCCTGCCATCTTGACTGCCGCACATCGTTCGCTTGCTTTCGGCACCAAGGTGAAGGTCACCAACCGCAACAATGGCCGCACCGTCGTCGTTCGTATCAACGATCGTGGTCCGTTCATCCGTGGTCGCGTGATCGACCTGTCGCGCGCCGCCGCGCAGAATATCGGCATGGTCAGCTCCGGCACTGCGAAGGTCTGCTACCAGGTCGTCAGCTGAGGCCGCCATTGACTGCGCCGGAAGCGGCGCTTGCTCTTGCCGTCAATCGCGGTTACCACCCGGTTGAGACTTGTGAACAACGACTGCGTGACACTCGCGTTTGCGCTGATCGTTCACACGCCACGGCAATAGGAGACATGTGAATGCGTCTGGGCGGCCGCCTCGAAGGGGCGATTTCTGTGCTCGCGGACATCGATGCCCGCAAGCGGCCCGTCGCCGACGCGCTGAAGGACTGGGGCCTCGCGCACCGCTTCGCCGGCTCCGGCGATCGTGCTGCGATCGGCAATATCGTCTATGACGCACTGCGCATGCGGCTTTCCCATGCCTGGCTGATGGATGACGACAGTCCTGCTGCCATTGCCCATGCCGTCATGTTCCGCCAATGGGGTTTCACACCTGACAGTCTTGCCACTGAGCTGGCGGACGACAAGTTTGCGCCGGCGCCACTTTCAGCCGACGCTGTTGCGGCCTTTCAAAGCCGCTCGCTCGATGATGCGCCTCCGCATATCCGCGGCGATATTCCCGAATGGGTCCAACCCTCCTTCGAACAGGCCTTCGGTGCCGCCTGGCTTGCCGAGGCACAGGCGCTCGCCGCCCGCCCGACGCTCGATCTGCGCGCCAACAGCCTCAAGGCCTCCCGCGACAAGGTCGTCAAGGCGCTCGAAAGAGCCAACGCGCATGCAGCGAAGATCGCCCGCTACGGCATCCGGATTGCCGCTGGCGAAGGCGCCTCGCGTCTCCCCAACGTGACAGCCGAGCTTTCGTTCCAAAAAGGCTGGTTCGAAGTTCAGGACCAGGGATCGCAGATCGTCGCCGACCTGGTGCTGGCCAGCGATGGCGAACAGGTTCTCGACTATTGCGCCGGCGGCGGCGGCAAGACGCTCGCCATGGCCGCGGCGATGCAAAACAAGGGACAGGTTCACGCCTACGACGCTGACCGCAAGCGGCTGGCGCCGATCATCGAGCGGCTGAAGCGGGCAGGCACGCGCAATGTCCAGGTGCATGACGACGCCAGGGCGCTCTCCGGTCTTGCCGGACGCTGCGACAAGGTGCTGGTCGACGCGCCCTGCACCGGCACCGGCACATGGCGCCGCCGTCCCGATACGAAATGGCGGCTGACGGCGAAGAACCTCGACGAGCGCACCGCCCAGCAGCAGGACGCGCTGGCGCAGGCGAGCGGCTTCGTCAAACCCGGCGGCGATCTGATCTATGTGACCTGCTCGGTCCTGCCCCAGGAGAACGAGGAACAGGCGCGCCGCTTCACGGCCGCCAATCCTGATTTTCAGATCGTCAGTGCCCTGCCTGCCTGGGATCAGCTGTTCGGAAAGGACGCCCCGCGTCCGCACTCTTCCGACGGGCTGTCGGTGACTTTGACCCCCGCCTCCACCGATACAGACGGCTTCTTCTTCTGTCGCATGCAGCGGAAGGGCTGACGCGACCTAGCGGAGGCCTCCGCAACTGCCGGTTTTTCAAGCAAATGCCGTTCAAAAATGACCGGTTAGCCGCGCCTGTCCATTCTTAAAATCATTCCAAACTGGAGTGTTTGACACCAGTTTGCTTTTGCGCGAAGAGACGGAGCCCGATTACAGCGCCGCGCGTCTTATCAGACGCGCAAAGGACGCTGTAACACTTTGAATCGACGCATCGTGCTTTCCGAAAATCGATTCCGATTTTCGGGCCGATGCGGTAGACGGAAAATCCCGTCACAGGAGAGGATCATGAAGCTCAACACATTCCGCGCAGCCGTGCTGGCGATTGCCCCCGCCGCCCTGCTCGCCCTTCCCGCGCATGCCGAGACCGATGCCGCCGCCGTGGTGAAACACTATGCCGACGTGGCGCATGCGAAATACGAAGACTCGCTGACGACGGCCAAGGCGCTCGACGCCGCGATCGACGCCTTCCTGAAGGCGCCGACCGACGCGACGCTCAAGGCCGCCAGGGAGGCATGGATAAAGGCGCGTGTTCCCTACCAGCAGACGGAAGTCTATCGCTTCGGCAATCCGATCGTCGACGACTGGGAAGGCAAGGTCAATGCATGGCCGCTCGATGAAGGCCTGATCGACTATGTCGATGCCTCCTACGGCACCGAGAGCGACGAAAATTCCCTCTACGTGGCAAATGTCATCGCCAACAAGACGATCAAGATCGACGGCAAGGATGTCGACGCCTCCAAGCTGACGCCGGAATTCCTCTCGGGCACGCTGGCCGAGGCCGGCGGCATCGAAGCCAATGTCGCGACCGGCTATCACGCCATCGAATTCCTGCTCTGGGGCCAGGATCTGAACGGCACGGGTCCCGGCGCCGGCGATCGCCCGGCAACCGATTACGACCTCAAGAATTGCACGCACGGCAATTGCGACCGGCGCGCCGAATATCTGAAGTCCGCCTCCACCCTGCTGGTTTCCGACCTGCAGGAAATGACCGACAACTGGACGCCGGACGGTGCGGCGACGAAGAACGTCGAAGCCGATCCGAAGGCCGGCCTCGTGGCGATCCTGACGGGCATGGGTTCGCTTTCCTACGGCGAGCTTGCCGGCGAGCGCATGAAGCTCGGCCTGCTGCTGCACGATCCGGAAGAAGAGCATGATTGCTTCTCGGACAATACCTATAACTCGCATCTCAACGACGCGATCGGCATCGCTGCCGCCTATACCGGCAATTATACCCGCGCCGACGGCACCAAGCTCAGCGGTCCGTCGCTGCACGATCTGGTGGCCGCCAAGGACAAGGCGCTCGATGCCGAAGTGGAAGGCAAGCTCAACAAGACGCTCGATGCCATGAACGCCATGGCAAAGCGCGGCGAGACGGTCGAGAAGTACGACCAGATGATCGGCGAGGGCAACAAGGAAGGCAATGCGGTCGTCCAGGCCGCCATCGACGGGCTGATCGACCAGACGAAATCGGTGCAGCGCGTTATTGCCGCACTCGATCTCGGTACGGTTCAGCTTGAAGGTTCCGACAGCTTGGATAATCCTAACGCCGTCTTCAAATAAGCAAAAAGGCGGGCCGCTTCGAAAGCCGGAGCGGCCCGGACCCTGAAATGTCGCATGCCCCGGCCCGCCGATTGATCGCCAGCGCAGCGCTCTGCGCCACGCTTGCCGGTTATTCCGTCAGCATCGCCGCCGGTTTCGATCTGCCGACGAAACGCACCGACCTTTCCGAAGCCGATCTGCAACGTGTCGCCGACGTCACCCGGCCGACGGCGGATTTTTCCAAGGCCGAACAATACGAAGCGATGCAGGCAGGAGCGACGACCTCGATCGACCCCGTCACCGAGGACAGCTTCTCGCATATTTCGGCCAATATCCCCTTCGAGGAAGAGCAGAATTTCAAGCTCGGCAACGCGCTCTTCCGCAAGCTCTGGGTTTCCGCTCCCTCCTCGACGCAGGCCTCCGATGGTCTCGGGCCGATGTTCAACGCCCGCTCCTGCATGAGCTGCCATGTCAATGATGGCCGCGGCAGACCGCCGGAGGGAGGCCCGAGCGCCACCTCGATGTTGCTGCGGCTTTCGCGTGCGGCCAGGACGCCGGAGGAAGAAAAGGCGGTTGCGAGTGCTGATGTCGTCAATTTTCCCGATCCGGTTTACGGCCATCAGCTGCAGGACCTCGCCGTTCCCGGCCTTGCTGCCGAGGGGAAGATGGCGATCAGCTACCACGAAGAGAGGGTGACGCTCGGCGACGGCGAGATCGTGTCGCTGCGCCGGCCGAGCTATGCAGTTGTCAATCCCGCTTATGGACCGCTCGATCCCGCGACGACGATTTCGCCGCGTGTCGCCTCGGCGATGATCGGCCTCGGACTGATCGAGGCCATTCCCGAAGCCGATATCCTGGCCCATGCCGATCCGGATGATGCCGATGGCGACGGCATTTCGGGGAAGGCTGCGATCGTGCGCGACCATCGCAGCGGCAAGATTGCGCTCGGACGGTTCGGCTGGAAGGCGCAGAACGCCACGGTGCGCGACCAGAGTGCAGATGCCTTCGCCAACGATATCGGCATCTCGACGCCCGATCAGCCGAATGCGCAGGGCGACTGCACCAAGGCGGAAGAAAAATGCCTTGATATGCCGACCGGGGTGCAGAAACGGCTGGGCGCAGAAGAAGCGCCGGGTCCCATTCTCGACCTCGTCACCTTCTATTCCGAAAATCTCGCCGTTCCCGCACGGCGCAAGGCGAGCTTCGCCGAGACGCTGCAGGGCAAGCGGATCTTCTACGAAAGCGGCTGCATTTCCTGTCATGTGCCGAAATTCGTCACCCGGCGGGATACGCCTGAAAAAGCACAGTCCTTCCAGCTGATCTGGCCCTATTCCGACTTTCTTCTGCACGATATGGGCGACGGGCTTGCCGACGGACAGCAGGTCGGTCTTGCAAGTGGACGTGAATGGCGCACGCCGCCGCTATGGGGTATAGGACTGACCCGGACTGTCAGCGGACACAGCTTTTTCCTGCATGACGGCCGTGCGCGGAGCCTCACCGAAGCGATCCTCTGGCATGGCGGCGAAGCTGAAAAGGCCCGCAACGCTTTCTCCTCCCTGTCGACAGACGACAGGGCGGCCCTGATTACATTCCTGGAGTCACTTTGATGCGCCTTTGGCACCCCCTGCTCTGCCTTACTCTGATCGGCCTCGCCACATCCGCGGCCGCCCAGACGACCACTCCGCCGGCAGGGCTGAACGAGGATGCCGTTCCCGCCGTCATGCAGCGCGCCGTCGACGAGGTGATCCGTCCCGGCTATCGCAACATGCAGCAATCGGCCGCCCGGCTGACGACGGCGATGAAGGATCTTTGCGCCGACGGCACGCAGCAGACGCTCGACAAGGCGAAGTCCACCTTCGACGATACGATCCGCTATTGGTCGATCATCGAGATCGTCCAGACCGGGCCTGTCATCCAGGACAATCTCTTCGAGCACATCCTGTTTTATCCCGACCGCAAGGGCGTCGGCCTCAAGCAGGTGCAGGCGCTGATCACCAAGGCCGATCCGAACGACGCGACCGTTGACGCGATCGCCGGCAAGAGTGTTGCGTTGCAAGGCCTGACGGCGCTGGAATACGTGCTTTACGGCAATGGCTCCGACGATCTCGTCGGGCAGAAAGGCAGTTTCCGCTGCCTTTACGGCCAGGCGGTCGCCGGCAATATCCAACGCGAAGCCGGCGAAGTCGTCGCCGCCTGGGAAAAGCCCGATGGCGTGCAGGCGAGCTGGAAACATCCAGGCCCGCAGAGCAACGATTTCATGGACAACAAGGAAGCGGTGACGGCGCTGCTCGGCATTCTCGTCCATGGTGCGGAGAATGTCCGCGACCAGCGGCTGGAGCAGTTCTACAAGGGCAAGGACACCGCGCCACGGCCGCGCATGGCGATCTACTGGCGCTCCAAAAATACCTGGAAATCGATGGCCGCCAATCTGGAAGGCCTGCGCACGCTCTGGCAGAAGGCCGGCATGGCCGAGCTTCTGCCGCCGGACAAACAGCCGATTGCCGCCGCGATCGACGAGGACTTCAAATCACTGCTCGACAGCGTGCCGAAGCTCAATCCTGACATCGACGTCGCCACCAGCGATGCGGAGAAGGCCAAGCTCGATACGCTGCTTGCCGACAGCCGCGACCTGATCACCCGGATCAGCGACGAATATGGCGCGGCGATCGGCCTTTCGGCCGGCTTTTCCTTTTCGGACGGAGATTGAGACGATGATGCGAAGTGCCGAGATCGACCGACGCAGTTTCGTCAAGGCGGCCGGCCTCGGCTTCCTTGCAGCCTTGGCGCCGAGGTCGCTGATGGCACTGGAGCGGACCGATGCGGTCTACGCCTCGGGCATTCGAGCAGCCGACGGCTCCTTTGCCGTTGCGACCGTGACCGAGCGCGGTGAGATCGTCGATCAGATGACGCTTCCCGCCCGCGCCCACGGCATGGCCTTCAGCGCCAGCACCGGCAAGACGGTCGCTTTCGCGCGCCGGCCGGGCACCTTTGCGATGATCTTCGATCCCCGGAACAAGGGCGAGCCGATCGCCATCAGTTCGCCAGAGGGCCGGCATTTCTACGGTCATGGCGCCTTCTCTCCCAATGGTCGTCTGCTCTATGCCAGCGAGAACGACTTCGACGGCAATCGCGGCATGATCGGTCTTTACGACGCCACCAACCGCTTCACCCGCATCGGCGAATTCGAGACCTACGGCATCGGTCCGCACGACATGACGGTTTCTGACGACGGACGCCTTCTCATCGTCGCCAATGGCGGCATCGAGACGCATCCGGATTTCGGCCGCACCAAGCTCAATCTCGGCGAGATGCAGCCATCGCTGGCGCTGATCGATGCGGCGACCGGGGCGCTGATCGAAAAACATGTGCTGCCGGCGGAATGGGCGGAACTCTCCACCCGCCACGTCGATCTCGACGGCGAGGGCCGCATCTGGTTCGCCTGCCAGTATGAAGGTCACCGCAAGGATTTGCCGCCGCTCGTCGGCCATTTCGCCAAAGGCGAGAATCTCTCCTTCATCGACCTGCCGGAGGAGACGACGCGCAGGCTTGCCAATTACGTCGGGGCGATCGCGGTCAATCGCAGCGAAGGTCTCGTCGGCATCACCTCGCCGAAGGGCGGCGCCTCGGTGACCATCGACGCTAGGACGGGCAAGATGCTGGCCGAGACTTCCGTTCCGGAGGCGGCAGGCATCGCGCCGGCAAGAAACGGCTTTGCCGTCTCCTCCTATGATGGCGATTTCCTGTCGACCCGCAGCGACGTCGCCTGGGATCAGCACATCGTACGGATCTAATCACGGAAGTGGAGTTTTAGCGGCACGCGAATAGGCTTTCTGCTCGGCGCTGACGCTCGATGCCGCGGCCCTTGCCGCCTCGTGCAGCCATTCGTTTCCCCGCGCCGCTAAATCCTTCAGGATGACTGCAACCGCCGCCGCATCGTCGGAATGGCAATTGGCGATCTCGAAGCCCATCAGTTCGAGCATCGTCGGCGAAAGCAGGATCTCGGGGTGCCGGTCGATTTCGATCTTGCAGCTGTTCGGCGAGAGGCGGCGCACGAGGATGCGGCCGGAAACCCGGTAGTGCGGATCGGCTGAGCGCGCCCGCCCATTGGCGATCTCGCTTGCATGGATCACCGCGTCCTGCGGCCTGTGGCGAAGCGACCAGGCGGACGGCAGCAGCGCCTTTGCCTCGCGCAGCACCGGCCCACCCTGCCATTCGGCATAGGCGACGAAACGCGGCCGGCCGAGGCTGCCGGTGCCGCCGCTGCGCGGCTTCGGCACGAAGGGTCCTGCCCCGGACGGCAGCGCGGCGGCGAGCGCCTTGACGTAGGCTGATGGCGGCGGTTTGCTGCCGGGAAGCAACATTTCGTATTTCCMCCAGAATTCCCGGCGTCCGGAATTCGGCAGAATCAACGCCTTGCGCAGCCATTTATGGTCGCGCTCGAGGATGACGGGCAGCGGACTTTCAAGGCCCCTGCGATAGCCGCTCAAGATCAGCTCGCCGATCATGCGAACCGAGGGACCGTCGTCACCGCGCGCCAAGACGGCGCTTGTCGCAAGGCGAACGAGATCAAATGCATGGGGCATCACCGCCGCGTCGTCGAAATCATTGACGCCCCAGACGAGCCGGCCCTCGATATCGCGCCAGGTGCCGAAATTCTCCAGATGCGTATCGCCGATCGCCAGCACCTCTGGCGCGCCTGTGAGTTCCGGGCAGATATCGAGGATGATCTCGCACCAGCGCCAATAGGTGGCGCGCAGGAAGACGAAATCGCCGCTTCGCATCTTCTCGTGCTTCTCCCGCAGATCGTCCTTGACGAGATCGTCGCCGAGTTCGCCGGCCAGCCAGGTCTCGAAATTGCGGACCGATTGCGATATCGTCGTCATGCTGGCGCTCCATCATTTCGCGACCTGATGCGGAGAATACGCGCACCGCGCGAAGCTGCAATCGCCTTCGCATCGGATCGCCACAATCCAGCGGTACTGGCCAGCGGTATTGGCCAGCGGTACCGGCCGGCTGTACCGGCTTGTACGGCGACGGAAGGTGAAAGGTTGCCCCGGCGACACGGTCCCGGGTTTCCATCGGCGCCCGGACCGATTTCAGCAATGTCCAGCTTGTCGAATGCGGCGCGCCATGCCACTTTCGCGGCTGTAAGAGGGGCAGACATGAGCGAGACTGACAGGGGCGATTTCCGCGCGCGAATCCGCCGTAATTTTGCGCGGCAGGCGGCGATGGAGACGATCGGCGCGGAGCTGACGCGCGTCGAGCACGGGGTCGTCGAGATCGAGCTGCCTTTCGACGTCAAACTGACACAGCAGCACGGCATCCTGCACGCAGGCATCATTTCCGCAGCGCTCGATTCGGCCTGCGGCTTTGCCGCCTACAGCGTCATCGACCCGGAAGCCTCGATCCTGACGATCGAGTTCAAGGTCAACCTCATGTCGCCGGGGCGCGGCGATCGTTTCCTGTTTCGCGGGGAAATCACCAAACCCGGCTCCACCATCATCGTCGCCGACGGACGAGGCTACGCGATCAGCGACGGGCCGGCCAAACTCATCGCCTCCATGACCGGAACGATGATGGTGATCCGCGGTAGAGAGGGCATTACAGGATGAAGTTCGAACTGAAATCGGTCGCGGGGAAATCCATCCTTTTCGTCATGGCGGCGGAGGCCGAATACGGTCCCTTCCTGCGTTCGCGCATCGAACCTTTGATGACCGGCGTCGGCCCGGTCGAGGCAGCCATCGCGCTGAGCAAGACATTGGCGCGGCTGGATGCCGTCGACGACCTGCCCGATCTCGTCGTGTCCCTCGGCTCGGCCGGCTCCGCGAAACTGGAGCAGACCGAAATCTATCAGGTGACCTCGGTTTCCTACCGCGACATGGACGCCTCGCCGCTCGGCTTTGAAAAGGGCAAGACACCCTTTCTCGACCTGCCGGCAACGCTCGAGCTGCCGCTGCGCATTCCCGGCATTGCCGAAGCAAGCCTTTCCACCGGCGGCAACATCATTTCGGGCGCCGCCTATACAGGCATCGACGCCGACATGGTCGATATGGAGACCTATGCGGTGCTGCGGGCCTGCCAGGGCTACAAGCTGCCGCTGATCGGCCTTCGCGGCATTTCCGACGGCGCTGTCGAGCTGCAGCATATATCCGGCTGGACCGAATATCTGCACATCGTCGACCGCAAGCTCTCCTATGGCGTCGACAGCCTGTTCACGGCGCTGGAGGACGGGGTTTTCTGGTTCTGAGCCCTTGAATGGATCGTGTCCCGGCAGGTGGTGTAAGGTGGCGGGAGATAGCAAAGCCGAGTGCCGGGGACACGATCTGAACGAGCGTCGAGCGCAGCCTCGGATTGCCTGATTTCGACACTCCCTGCTCGTGATCGACTTTCCCGCTCTGCCAGGGTGTCGGTGCCAACCCTGCATAGGCGGCAACTTGGCGCCGGTTGTCGAAGTGACGGGACAATCAACTCGGTTACATCCCTGCATTTCAAGAGCTGACAAAAAGCACACTGCTAAAGCGGGCGCCTTCCCGAAAGTGAGTACCCGACTGCGAAAGACGCTCGCCGCGGTGGTCCCACTCGCTATCGCGCGTCGTCCTTACTGTTGCCCTTCGATTGTGGGAGGCGATATCGCTGCAGAAACGTCCGGAGCGTCTCCACAACGTCCTCAGCGGCTAAGGGTAGGCCTTCGCGACCGATCATCCAGGGCCACAGAGATGGCTCGTTCAGCATCCCCATGAACTGGTGAGCCGCAAGCAAAGGATTGCGGCAATTCAGAATGCCCAGGCTGGTCATATGGGCGAGATATTGCACCAGCCTCTCAGTTTGGGGCTCCATGACCGCAGCAAACTCCTTTGCAATCCAAGGAAAGCCACCACCATTCGCAGAAACCCGCAGTATTCCGGCTGCTTGTGCA
Source organism: Rhizobium sp. 01N447_2 (assembly GCF_056399245.1). Lineage (NCBI taxonomy): Bacteria > Pseudomonadati > Pseudomonadota > Alphaproteobacteria > Hyphomicrobiales > Rhizobiaceae > Rhizobium > Rhizobium sp. 01N447_2. The sequence goes on along the minus strand of NZ_JBFTQY010000002.1, from coordinate 28,717 downwards.
GCTCCAGGATCCTCCTCGCGACAACACGGAGCACGTCTTCGCCGTCGCCGTCGGGCTCGATGCCGGGCGGAAACGCATCCTTGAGCTGTCCCGACACCCCGCGGAGCATCTCGCGGAAAATGTCCTCCTTCGTTGCGAACTGGTTGTAAAGCGTCCGGCGGGCTACGCCGGCCGTCTTAGCGAGGTCGTGCATACTGCACCAAGCCGAAGCCACGCTCCAGGAACTAGCGCCCGGCCGCCTGGACGATGGCCCCCCCCGCGACCCGCCATGCCGGCTCGGGCCAGCTTCGTTTAAACCACGGCGAACGTCCACAGGCAATTCCTCTGCACCAATGAGTGCATTTATAGTGTATGGCACGTGCCACGCAGGCGGATGCAAGCGCTCCGCATGCCATCAATGGCTGAACGAGTCATCGTAGCGCTGCAGTCCAGTAGGAAGGCTTGAGATCGGTGCGATGTTACCCTGGGTGTTCGCCAGCCACGCCTCTCCGAAGCAAACCGTTTCTGACCGGCGCTTGCTCAGGAACGTGTTTGCGCTGTGAACCTCTTCAGGGCCGCGAGCGTTCCGGGCTGACATGATGCTCCATCGGCGCCGGTCGTGACCCCACCTGCGCGTCGAATTATGATTGAGAATCAATATGATGCGTTTCACCAGACCGGAGTCAACCTTCGCTTCTGATTCACAATGGCTGTTCAAATGGATCTTGCCTCATCGGCTGTCAGCGCATTCTCTCGCGTGCCCGAAACGATGATCTCCAGCACTTCATGCTCGTCCGTGTTCCTGATGTAGCGGTCGCCGACATACTCACCGCGCTTGAGAACCATGACGCGATCACCCACGGCAAAAATGTCGACGAGGCGGTGTGAGATGATGATCTGGGCAACGCCTTGCTTCTTCAGCTCCAACATGGTTTCGAGCAGCCGTTCTGTCGCCATCACGGAAAGGTTGGCGGTCGGCTCGTCGAGGATCACGACGCGCGGCTCGAACGAGATCGCGCGGGCAATCGCAACAGATTGTTGGCGGCCGCCCGAAAGGCTTTCGACCTTCTGATAGACGGAGTTCACGTCGACCTTCAGCCGTTTCAGCACGCTGTCTGCTTCCGAATACATCTTCCGCCGATTGACGAAGGGGCCTTTGAGCGGCCAGCGGCCAAGGAAGATATTCTGGCCGACATCCATGTTGCCGCAGAGCGCGAAATCCTGGTAGATCATCTCGATGCCGACATCGCGGCTCTCGTGCGGGCTCTTGAACCGCACCGGTTGCCCGGCAACGAGGATATCACCCGCATCGCGTTGATAGGCACCGGTCAGGATCTTCATGAGCGTCGATTTGCCGGCGGAGTTGTCGCCGACCAGGCCTAGGATCTCACCGGGATAAAGCGTGAGATCGACCTTGCGAAGCGCCTGCACGGCTCCAAAGGCTTTTTCGATGCTCCGCATTTTCACGATCGGCTCGGATGGTGTCGCGTCAGCCATGACTACTGTCCCGTGTTGGCGCGCGCCTTGCGAGGCGGGTTCGCAGGCGTCCGAAAATGTTGGTCTGGCGCACCCATATGTCGATCAGCACCGCCACGATCAGGATGATGCCGATAAAGACATTGATCCAGTGCTGCGGCATGCTGAATCCCTGCACGTTGAGTTGCAGGAGTGCCCGGACGAGCGTGATCGAGGCCGCTCCCGCAAGCGCGCCGATCATGGTGCCGTAGCCACCGAAGATCGATCCGCCGCCTATGATCACGGAGGCGATTGCGTCGAGCTCGCGAAACTGGCCGGCAACGGGGTTGAAGCTGCGAAAGTAAGCGACGTTGATGATCCCCGCCATGCTCGCGCAGAGCGCCGACAGCATGAGCGAGATGAAGCGCACGCGGTTGGTGTTGATGCCGGCATAGGCAGCGGCGCGGACGTTGCCGCCGGCGGCGCAGACCTTCAGCCCGAACGGTGTATAGGCGAGCACGATGCCGGCGATCACGGCAACGAAAAACATCCAGATCGTCTGGATGCTGACGACCTCGGCCACCGTGCGAATGATCCCCGACGGTAGCGAAAGGCCGAAATGAAGGAGGACGTCATTCACCTTGCGTCCGAGCAGGTTGTAACCCTCGGGCCAGCCGGTCAGCTGTTGCCCTGCGACGAGCCAGGCGGCGAGGCCCCGGGCAATGTAGAACATKCCGAGCGTGGCGATGAAGGCAGGCAGTTTGAAGCCGACTGTGACGGCAGCGTTGACGGCTCCGGCGGTCATCCCCGCGAGCAGGCCCATCGTCACGGCGGTGAGCGGGTCGGCGCCGAGCACCTTCAAGAAATAGGCTGCGGTGCTGCCGGCAAGGGCGAGCACCGCGCCTACGGAAAGATCGATATCGCCGGCTGCGATGACATAGGTGAGCCCGACCGTGATGAGGGCCAGTTCCGTATAGTTGAGCAGGATAGCGAAGGTGTTGGGCAGGTTCCACCAGTAGTCCGGCCTCAGCGCGAGCCCCGTCAGCCACAACACGGCGGTCAGGATGATGGCAAGTGCGTCGCGACGGGCGAGAAACTTGCCAAGCCCGGTGGCAGACAGCGCCGTGTCGGTCACCATCGCCCCCTTGGTCTGGACACCTTCAATCGCCACGCCGCCGATCTCATAGGCAGGCGGCGGCGGCCGGCCGCGGAGCCAAGCCCATAGCCGGGCCGCAATCTGGCGCCTGATAAGGAAGGGCTCGATAAGCACGGCGATGACGAGAAGGAGGCCCAGGAAAACCAGCACGGCGCCTGCGGGCAGGGTGAACTTGGCGCCGACTGCGATGCTTTCACCGTCGATCACGACGATGCGCGTGATCGGCCATCCCTCACGCAGCACCTTGTCAATCAGGACAACGACCGCAGCACCTAGGCAAGACCCGATGACGCGACCGCGACCGCCAAGGATCGATGCTCCGCCAATGACGACAGATGCGATAACGGTGAGTTCCCAGCTGACACCATAGAGAGGGGTCACGCCTTTGTCCTGCGCGGCCGACAGGAGAGCCGCCAGGGTTGCGCAAAGCGAGGAGAGCAGATAGGCGCGAATGCGCACCCAGCGTGTGCGAATGCCGGCATAGGCCGCCGCCTGCTCGTTTCCGCCGGTGGCGAAAGTCTCATAGCCCCAGCGGGTCTTGGCAAGCATATAGGCCCCAACGATGGCGATGAAGAAGAAGATCGCGATCTGGTTGTTGAAGCCGAGACCGTTCGTCTCGCCCAGGTGGAAGAACAGCGGATAGTCTTTCGCCTTTTCGGAGTAATAGATTGCCTGACCATGCGTCAGCGCGAGCACGAAGCCGCGACCGATGAAGAGGATCGTCAGCGTCGCAATGAAGGCCGGCACTTTCAAGACGGTGACGAGCACGCCGTTGACGAGGCCGATCACCGTGCCCAGCAGCACACAGAGGATCGCCGACTGGATGACGCCGAAATCGAGAAAGCTCGGGGCAACAAGCCTGGCGAAGACCACCGCGACCAGACCGTAGGTCGAGCCAACCGAAAGATCGAGGTCCCTGTTGGCGATGACGAAAGTCATTCCTACCGCGATGATCCCCACACGGGACGTATCGCGCAAAAGCGCGTGAAGGGCCTCTGTCGATCCGAAGAAGGTCGGATTGACGAGGGCCCCGCCGAAGTAGAGCAGCGCAAGGAACATGAGGAGCCCCGCCTCCCAGCCGCCGACGAGCTGGGGCGGCGCACGGCCGAGCGATGTCGTCGTGGCGGGCTCCATGAGTTTTTACCGACCGATCCTTGCTGTCGCGTGGCGGGACGGCTCGCGCCCTCCCGCCTTGATTTCAGGCGTTTCGAACGGCAGTCAGTTCTCGAAGCGCTTGCCGACGTTGGCGACCGTTTCCTTCGTCACAAGCTGGGCACGCGTATCGAGATTGGCAGCCGCGATACCGCGATCGATCTGCAGATAAAGCTGCATGACAGGCCAGAAGCCCTGCAGGAAGGGCTGCTGGCCGAGCGAGCCGGTCAGATTCCCCGCTGCGATGCCTTCCTGCTGCGCCGGGCCGAGATCGAAACCGTAAGCGCAGAACTTGCCGGTCCGCCCCATCTGGGCAACCGCCTTGACGAGCGGCGGCGTAAAGACGTTGTTGGCCGTGAAGGCGCCGACCACGTCTCCACGGGACTCGAAGAGCGAAACAAGTGCGTTGACAGGGTCGTTCGGGTTCGTGTCGATGCCGACGTTCTCCGGACCGGCGTCAACCTTGAAGGCATCGAGCTTGCCGGCGTCCTTCAACGTCTTGACGATGGCATTGAAGGCGGCGGTGACTCGGTTGTTCACCTCGATGTTGCCCATCGCGGTGGAGGACGGCAGCACGATCGAGCCGCTGGCCGCGCCACTGCCAAGCACGCAAGTCGCGAGCGCCTCGCCGCCGATTGCCGCGGCCGACGCGTCCTGGCCGGTATGGCTGATCGCGTTCCGGTGCAGAATGGTGCCGTCGAACGAGTTGGTCGTCGCGACCGGGATGCCGGCCGTCTCGGCAGCCTTGACGATGTCGTTATATGCGCCGACCTGCGGCGTCGTCATGATGATGCCGTCGATGGTCGGGTCCTGAACGATCTGGTTTAGGATTTCGATCTCACGGGCGGGGTCGTCCACAGGCGATTCCGAGCCGAGCAGCAATATTTTGGCACCGATCATATTGCCGGCGACGGTTGCGCCGACATAGACAGGGTCAAAGAAGCCATTGCCTGCCGTGTGCGTCACGATCGCGAAGGTCAAATGACCGTCAGCCGAATGGAAATCCTTCGTGCCGGGGGCCTCCTTTGCGGCTTCTTCGAAGTTGTAGCCGCCAACCGCTTTCTCGACGCTGCCCGACTGCGCAAATGCATGCGAGACACCGAGCGATAGTACCGCGGCCGATGCCGCGTAGAACAATATCCGCCTCATGATTGGTCCTCCCTTGAAACCACGGGAGGAAAGCCGTTCGGGCGCAATGTTCGAGAGTGGGGCCGAAGGCTTATCTTCCCATTTTCTAATATTCCGCGCAATTCTGGTTCAAGTAAACCGCAAACCCATCGTACTTGTGAATTTTTCGCTTTTGGAAGCGTCCGATAACCGTTTTTGAATGGCAGGTGACAGGTTGGTGGGGTCGGGACAATTGGAACAATAAAAACCCGATGCCGCCGATTTCCTGGATTGCAAGGCGATGCGCTTTTCATTAAAGCCTCGCCATGACCCAGACAGCACATCCCGACTCCGTTCTCATCGTCGATTTCGGCAGCCAGGTGACCCAGCTCATCGCACGACGCGTGCGCGAGGCCGGCGTCTATTGCGAGATCGTTCCCTTCCAATCGGCCGAAGAGGGCTTCCACCGCCTGCAGCCGAAGGCCGTGATCCTATCAGGCAGCCCGGCTTCCACGGTGGACGAGGGATCGCCGCGAGCGCCTGACATCATCTTCGACAGCGGCCTGCCGGTGTTCGGCATCTGCTACGGCCAGCAGACGATGTGCATGCAGCTCGGCGGCAAGGTCGAGAGCGGCCATCACCGCGAATTCGGCCGCGCCTTCCTCGAGGTCGACAGGGACTGCCAGCTGTTCGAGGGCCTCTGGTCCTCCGGCTCGCGCCATCAGGTCTGGATGAGCCACGGCGACCGCGTCACCGCGCTGCCGGATGGTTTCGAGGTGGTCGCCACCTCCTCCAACGCGCCCTATGCCTTCATCGCCGATGAGAAGCGCAAATATTACGGCGTGCAGTTCCACCCGGAAGTCGTGCATACGCCTGATGGCGCCAAGCTGATCGGCAATTTCATTCACAACATCGCCGGCATCAAGGGCGACTGGTCGATGTCGGCCTATCGCCAGAAGGCCGTCGAGCAGATCCGCGCGCAAGTGGGCGACAAGCGCGTCATCTGCGCGCTTTCGGGCGGCGTCGACAGTTCCGTCGCAGCCCTCTTGATCCACGAGGCCGTCGGCGACCAGCTGACCTGCATCCTCGTCGACCACGGGTTGATGCGTAAGGACGAGGCGGCCGGCGTCGTCGCCATGTTCCGCKAGCACTACAATCTGCACCTGTTGCACGTCGATGCCGCCGATCGCTTCATTGGCGAACTCGAGGGCGTCAGCGATCCGGAAACCAAGCGCAAGATCATCGGCAGGCTGTTCATCGAGACCTTCGAGGAAGAGGCAAAGAAGTTCGGCGGCGCCGATTTCCTCGGCCAGGGCACGCTCTATCCCGACGTGATCGAGAGCGTTTCCTTCACCGGCGGCCCGTCGGTGACGATCAAGTCGCACCACAATGTCGGCGGTCTGCCGGAGCGCATGAAGATGCAGCTCGTCGAGCCGCTGCGCGAACTCTTCAAGGACGAGGTGCGCGCGCTCGGCCGCGAACTCGGCCTGCCCGACAGCTTCATCGGCCGCCACCCCTTCCCGGGCCCCGGCCTGGCGATCCGCTGCCCCGGCGGCATCACCCGCGAGAAGCTGGAGATCCTGCGCGAGGCCGATGCGATCTATCTCGACGAAATCCGCAAGGCCGGCCTCTACGACGCCATCTGGCAGGCCTTCGCTGTGCTGCTGCCCGTCCAGACCGTCGGCGTCATGGGCGACGGGCGCACCTATGAATTCGTCTGCGCGCTGCGCGCCGTCACCTCCGTCGACGGCATGACGGCGGACTTCTACCACTACGACATGGAATTCCTCGGCCGCGCCGCGACCCGCATCATCAACGAAGTGCGCGGCATCAACCGCGTCGTTTATGATGTGACGAGCAAGCCGCCCGGCACGATCGAGTGGGAGTGAGGGGATAGTGTGTTTCGGAGTGCTAAGGCGGGCCGCCGCCGAGGTCAGAGGTGCCGTATCTCTGCCGGCACCCGGTCCCATCGGTCGTGGAGGCCGTCGACATGGTGTATGGGCGCGGCCATCACAGCGTCCATGTCCAGTTCCTCCACACAGTTCACATTGACGTTGTAGTACTGCCGGTTCTCCGCTGGGAGGTCGACGAACTCATACGGATGGACGCCACAGCGCTTGCAGAAATAGTGATGCGCGACGTGGTCATTGAAGCTGTAGTCCTGCAGGTATTCCGCGCCGGCCAGCAGCCGCACGGCGTGCGATCCGGCCTCGAAGGACCACAGTCGATTCCTGGCGCAGATCGTGCAATTGCATTTCCAAGTGCCCGCCGCCAGGTCGATATCGGCCTCGAATCGGATGGCACCACAATGGCAGCCGCCGGTGTATGTCTTGAGCATGACTACTCCTTTCGAGTCTTTGTCGAACGCGGTCCGTGTAAATAGACACTCGCGACAGCATCTGAATAGAGGGGCACCCTGCACCGTCATGGCCACGCCCGCCCCGCCTGGTCGCCGGCTGCGGCCTCAATACGGTGGAACAGGAACCGCTCCCGATGTCTCAAATTGCAGCGGATCTGACGCGGGATGACGCCGCCTCGTTCGGCTGCAGTGATTGCGTCCCTTGTCGGTCCCCCAAAGGACGAAGACGATCGCCTCGTCTCACGTCGCATTTGCTTTTCCGCGCGGCGGCGGCGGCGTTCTTGTCGCCACTGCGCCCCTCGCAGTGGATGCTGTGATTGGAGCCAACGATTACGTTCCAATACGGCCGGCGATGCCACGGCTGAGGAGATTTACCGCGTCGTCAAGGTGGTGCTGCAGGTCCGCTTTGCCGCCGTGCTGTCGCGGACGAATGGATCGGTCACGTCGCTGCCAACACGGCACCGGGACGCGACAACATCTATGCTTCGCATCCAGGCGGCCATCGCTCTGGCGGCATCGCGCCACCCCAACCTTTGCGACTTTGTGGCCTTCAAATATTCGGTCGCGCGCTGCTCGAAGACGTTAGAGTGGTTCAACTTTTCACAGCAGCGCAGAACCGCTCTAACCTTTTGTTTTCACGCAATTCCGGACAGAAAACCGCTTCGCACTTTTCCTGGAATTGCTCTAGTACGCGCGACCAGTTCTCGGCGTCGATCACATGGGTCGTAGATCGATTACTGCTCCTTCTTGAACAAATCCTGGAAGATGAGCTGGCCCCAAGTGCGGCCGCGTGCGTGCACCAGCGCGCCACCCTCGTCGGACTTTCCCAGCTTGACGGGTGCGAAGCCGAGTTGTTTGGCCAAGTCCGCCACGGGAGCGATCGCGTCCTCGTCGTCGCTCGACAGAAAGACGACCCGGTGGCCACCCTCGACGATCGGATCGGCAGCCAGGGTGGCGGCAATCAGGTGATTGAACCCTTTCACGAGCTTGGCGCCGGTGAATGCCTTCGCGACGAAGGCGGAGGACGGGAGGCCGTCCAGCTCTTCAGGGACGGGAAATGCGTTCGTCGCGTCAATGACTGTCTTGCCTTCCCAGCTCGGCAGGGCGTTCGCAACCTCGCGATGGACGGCTTCGCCCGTGCCGGCGCTCGCGTACAGGATGTCGATCTTACCCTTTTCCCGTTTGACTATATTGAACAGGCGGTCGAGGTCGTCGAGATTGGACGCGTCGCCGCGCACACCGGTTACGTTCCGGCCAATCAGCTTGACGGCCTCGTCCAGCGATTCCTGTCTCCGGCCCGTGATGAAAACATAGGCGCCTTCTTCAACGAACCGCTTGGCGCTCGCCAGCGCCATGCCGCTCGACCCACCCGTGATGACTGCAACCTTACCTTCAAGCTTTCCCATGACTTCTCCTTACAGGCTCTGCCTTTGGTCATTCGGGGACACCCCCGAGACCGTCGAAATGGGTCCGCCGGCATCAGTTGTTGAGTGCGGAAGCGCGCACATCGGTGGTGCAAAATCGATCCGCCGGACGACTGATGCCAGCCGCGACGATCGGTGTCCGCCGTTTGGAATCGGGCCGTCCTTGCCTACATAGGTTATGATGACCGCCCGCACTGCTGTACGACGCGTTAGATACTGGCTTGGGAAGGCGCACCGCGCGGTGCCGGATTGCACCATGATCGACTGGGATGACATTCGCTACTTTCTTGCCGTGGCGCGCGGAGGCTCGGTGCGGGCTGCCGCCGGGCGTCTCGGGGTCAATCACGCGACCGTGCTGCGACGCATCGCGCAGCTCGAGGAACGCCTCGGGGCGCAGATGTTCGAAAAGCTGCCTTCGGGCTACCGCCTGACGGCTGCGGGCGAGGAGGTCCTCGAGCTCGCGAACCAGATGGAAGCGATCTGACCAACCGGGAGGCCGACGTGGCGATCCKCGTCGTCTACGACCGCAAAACCCTGCCGCTCAATCTTCACGGCGTGAAGGGACCGGAGCTGTTCGGCGGCGTCTACATGTCCTGCAATCGACTAGCCGCTTGGCGTGCGGGCGCGCCTGATCCCATCCGGTGGATCGTCATAAGCATTCATGGCATTCCGGATTGGGCCAGCGAGGGTGAGGTTCGCACCACGGGGGTTCCATTCAGGACCACGGACGGCGAGGCGCAGATCGTTGCTGTACGGCAAGGGCTCGGGATCACGACACTGCCCTGCTTCGTCGGAGATGCCGATCCCCACCTGTTGAGGGTGCCGGGCATCGACCTGCACATGTACGGAACGCTCTGGCTTCTCACACAGGGGGAGACACGCAAGACGAAGCGCGTGCGGCTCTTCACGGAGTTCGTATCCCGCAGGCTCGCCGCATACGCTCCGCTTCTCGCGGGGCTGCCCATATCGCGCGACTGACGCCCGGCAGGTCGCCGGCGACGCCTGCCGTAATCCGGTCGGAAGCCGCGCTGCGATTTTCATCTGGCAAGTCGCGAGATCAAGCAGGCACGTAGGTCAACCTGATCACATCCTCGCCAATCCGGTCATGAGCCATCAGGCGGAGCGGCGGCCGGGGTCCGGCGAAATATGGCTTGCCGTGACCGATCACGACGGGGTGCAGGTAGATTCGATACTCATCGATCAGGCCAAGTTCGGTGAGGCTTCGCGCCAAATTGGGGCCGGCAACTTCGATCTCCCCGTCGCGTTCCGCCTTCAGCTCGCGGATTGCAGCCTCAAGATCTTCCCCAACGAGCCTGGCATTGGGACCGACCGACGTCAACGAGCGCGAGACGACCCATTTCGGCTGGTTCCGCCACGCCGCCGCGAAGGCCTGTCGCTCTGCATCCCATTCAGGATGTTCGTCGTCCCAGTAACGCATGACCTCATACATCTGGCGACCGTACACACTGCCCGCCTGCCGCTGAGCCTCTTCGATGAAGTGGCGGAAGAGCGTCGGGCCTGGCGCAAACGCCATATGATCGACGTAGCCGTCCAGGGACTGGTTCATTCCAAACACAAGTTTACCCATACTCACTTCCTTTCCTTAGACGGCATTTCCGCACAGGTCTGCTTGCATAATGCAATCGGTTGGAAGTTAGCTCAACTGATTTCATATCGCAATTGGTTTTGCGCATAAATCCGCGACCTGATGGTCGCCAACCGGCCGGCCTGGGGTGGACAACGGCCTGTCCGCTTCCAGCGATCAGAATGGACAAGCCGTCATCACAGGGCGCTATTTCAGCGGCAGAAACAACTCCGCCACCGCCTCATGCTCCGCCACTTCCGGGAAGAAGCTCAGCCGCTGGCAATAGATCGGGAAGTCGCGCGCTTCCTCGCCGCTGGCCGGAAGCCAGTCGCGATAAAGGTAAAGCGCGGCGGGCTCCAGATTGTCGGCGTTGCCGACGACGCGCAGCACCGCGCAGCGTCCGCCAGGGATCTCGCCAGCTTTGATCTTTTCGCCGTTCGCCTCGATCGGTTGGTCGGTCCCGACACAAAGGTCCACGCTATAATCGGCAGGCGACTGAGGACGCCGCTCGGATCGCCAGACGTTGAAGGTCGGACTTGTCCTGGGGTGCAGGCCAGCGGCCTTGCGCCACGCGATGAACCGCTGGATGGTGGCGCGGAGCGTCGCAGGGTCGCCCCGATGCTCCATGATCGCCACCGGCGTGGTGGGCACATTGCGAATTATCACGTCGTCAGTGGTAAGAGTCTTCTGCATGAGCTTGCTCCTTGCATTGTCGAGAGGCCCGAAGGCGGCAAGCCACGGCTCCCACTCGGGAGACTTCCGGAACGACGAAGGCGATTGCCCGAACCGTTGCCGAAAGGCGCGGGCGAAGGCATCCGGTGCGTTGTAACCGGCATCCATCGCTATATCAGTGACGCGTTCTTCGTCCCTGTAGGCCAGCCGGTATGAAGCGCGCTTCATGCGGGCAAGCTGGATATAGCGATGCACTGACAATCCGAAGGTCGCCATAAACTGCCGGTGGAAGTGAAACTTCGAGAAGGCTGCGACGCCGCTTACAACGTCAAGATCGAGATCGTCATCGAGGTGCCGATCGACATAATCCAGCACTCGTTGCATTCGCTCATGATAGTTCCGAAGCGCTGCGGTCATTCGTCTTGGTCTCCGTGGCAGCTCAAACTAGATTCCTTCGGCAACGCAGCGCTCGACCGATCTTGCTGTTTGGCATGGATCAGCCGGCGTGCCGCCCGATCGGAGCATCTTGCGATCCTCGCCCGGCACTGTTATTCGCATTTCCTTCTTATAGGAGAATGCCTTTGTTTGCCGTCGCAACGATCCAGAACTCACCGGCTGCGGCGGTAGGGATGAAGGCGCACGGCATCGTGACCGAGAGCTGATCCTCGCTCTATCGCTCGGCCTTAGCGCGCCCAATGCTGGCGCATGTCTAACGTCGAGAAGACTATGATCATCGAACTAACCACTAATAATTTCGAAGCGCTGCTGAAGGGCATCGCGCCTCGAAATCTGCACCTTGTCCAAGACAGCGCCATTGCGCCTCCTGAAGTACTGGCGATGTTGAACCGCCTCGCGGCTGACATAGGCGCAGAATTTTCGCCGTCGGCCTGGATGATCGTGGAGGATGGCGAGATCGTCGGCCTCTGCTCCATCGTTCGGGTTCCACAAGATGGAAACATCCATATCGGCTATGGGGTTGCGCCTTCACACCAGGGTCGTGGATGCACCACGCGGGCCATAGGTCAGTTGCTGGAGTGGGGGCGAAACGACCCTCGCGTGGCCCTGATCTCCGCAGAGACCGGGGTCGACAACATCGCGTCACAGCGTGTTCTTGAACGCAATGGCTTTGTCCAAATCGGCGAGCGGGTCGATGCTGAAGACGGACCGTTGATCTGCTGGCAAGCAATGACTGCCTAGGTTTTATAGGCAGAGAAGCCCGCATGGGAAACGGTCGGCCGAGGTTCAGTCACCTCGGCCGGCCGTTGTCATAAAGGGAATGACGACTACGATCCGAAGCCGGCTTCAGCGGCCGTAGGTGACCTCGACGGAGGCCTTGGCGAGCGTATTGGCCCTGACATAGAAGCCAACCATGGCAGCCGGCGCGGTCTCGGGAAGCGGGAGCTTGTCGACCGAGAGCGCGTAKACGGTGAACTGGTAGTGGTGCGGCTGATCGCCGGCCGGCGGGCACGCGCCGCCATAGCCTGACATGCCAAAATCGGTGCGACCTTCGACAGTGCCTGCGGGAAGCTTTTTGCTACCGCTGGCGCCGGTGGCGATCTCCGAGGCATCTGCGGGAATGTTGAACACCGACCAATGCCACCAGCCCGAGCCTGTGGGAGCATCCGGATCGTAAGCCATGATGGCGAAGCTCTTGGTCGCCTCAGGAGCGCCCGACCAGGTCAGCTCCGGCGAGATGTTCTTGCCGGCGCAGCCGAAGCTGTTGAAGACCTGCGCATCGGTCATGGACTTGCCGGCGATCAAATCCTTCGAGGTGAGCTTCATTTCGGCCTGTGCGGCCGTCGCGCCAAAGACGGATGTGGCGAGAAGTACTGCTGTGATAAAACGCATTCTGTTTTCCTGCGGTTGATTATGCAGGAAAACTATCGTCACCGAGCATGTGCATCTGCCCCGCTACGCTCAACTTCTGCCCCGATCCGCTCAAAACGCTCGGAGCCGCCCMTCACATGGCGTGGATTGACGCCAAACCGCTCTTTGAACCGCGCCGCGAATTGAGACGGTGAATCGTAACCGACCTCAAGCGCAACCTGCGCCATCGGCAGGGTAGTGGTCTGGATGAGGCCCAAGGCGCGATTCATCCTTGTATCGCTCAAGATCTCACTGAAGCCGGTATTCTCCGCAGCCAGCTTACGCCTGAGCGTCGCTTCGCTCATGTTGAACGAGCGCGCCGCGTGCCCCAGCGTCCAATCAAAGGCCGTATCACTTTCGATCATCTGCCGCAGCCGGTCCTCGAGCCGAGGACTTTGGCATTGACCCAACACCGCTCCACAGAGCGCAAACCAGGTGATCAGTTCCATCAAGCGAGCCTTGGCAATCGCGCCGGGAAGCCTCGTCAGATTGCCGGGCTGACAGCAATAGTCAAACAATGCCTCGGCTTCCTCCGGCAGGCTGGAGGTGCCTGCCGGCACAGGCCTCGATGGAACAGCGATCGATCCCATTCTGATATAGGCTTCCTCGAAGAGCGGTCGCGGAACGGGAAGCGCCAGGGTCTGATACTTCTGCGGCGCTTTGGGAATGTTCTCCATCGTCAACGGTCTGTAGTCGGGCAGCAAGCCATAGGCGCCCGCCTCGAGGCGCAAAGCCCTGTCATCTGCCATGACAATCTTCGTTCCCGATTGCACCTGTATCAACAAGGGGCTCGTATTGACGAGACGATAAAAACAGGCCCGCCCACCCTGGCGGATCAAGGCCCTGGTCGGAATGGGAAAGACCTCGTCGAGCATATGTTCTCCGACAACAGGATGGATGATCGTGGGGCTCCGGCTGCCGGGCCGTGAGACTGCAGTCATGATCGGTAGAACCGGCATGAAGACGCCCGCCTCGCCCCACCGATCCCTTGAGGATCGGGAATATCAAAACCGCGTGTGATGGGCAATCTTGAGCGTCATCTAGGCGTTCGAAATCAATGGATGCGGCATTATCTTCGCAACAACGGTCGCCTCGTATCGTTGATCTGCTTCACAAAGTGTTTGGATCTATTCTGGTCAGCGCTTTCCACCTCAGCGCATTTTCGTGGCTGGTGTTTGCGTGTCATCGATGTGAATTCGGGGTTTGTCGCCAGCATCCGCCCGGCCTTTCACGTGATCGATAAAGGCCCGCAGCTTCGGCATCACTTGATGGCGGCTGGGATAGTAGAGGAACACACCCGGCGCCATCGGGGCGAACGCCTCCAGGACGCGGACGAGTTTTCCCGCCTTCACGGGTCCGGCGGCGATTGGCTCCGGCACCTGCGCAAGCCCCATATCTTCGACAGCGGCTCCCAGCATGGTGGGGAAATCATGGGCGATCAGCGGGCCGGAGACGACAGCCTCGATCGGGTCTTTGCCGTTGACAAACGACCACGGCGCGATTGAGCCGTTCGAGCGGCGCATGCGGATGCAGGCATGCTGACGCAGATCGTCGATACGCTCGGGCCGCCCTCTCCGGCGCAGATATTCGGGGCTGCCGACGACCACCAGCGGGAAGGACGGCGTCAGCCGGACCGCGACCATGTCRGCTGCGATGAACTGGCCGAGCCGGATACCGGCGTCAAATCCCTCGGCGGCGATATCGACCAATTCCTCATTCGCGGAGACCTCCACCTCGACCTCGGGAAAGGCCTGGCAGAAGGATGCGATCAGTGGCTCCAGCAGGATCGGCACCACTGCCGGCGGCACTGTGAGACGCAACAGTCCAGCCGGTCTCTGCCCGAGCTCACGCGCTACCGCGCTTGCGGCGACCAGTTCCTCGAAAGCGGGCTTTGCGCGCGTCAGGAACCGCTCGCCGGCTTCAGTCAGACCGACACTGCGCGTCGTGCGGATGAAGAGCACTGCGCCGACACGCTCCTCAAGAGCGCGTACGGCCTGGCTGATTGCCGATGGGGTCACTCCGAGTTCGCCAGCTGCCCTGCGAAAACTACGGTGCCGGGCAACGCTCAGAAACGCCTCAACGCCATCGAGCGCGCCTTGCCTGACTGTGAAGTTCTGCTTCATACCGCATCGATATTATCGCGAATAGTCGACCGCGGGAAGCGGGCGTACATCTGGATCCCACAAATCAGGAGTGCCCCGATGTCGACGGAATCCATCTTCCAAACTCATCTCGTCCTAGGCTATGTCGCGTGGCTGATTTGCTTCGGCGCCTATATTCTGCCCTGGCTCACGTCGATGGACAGGGTCAGGGCGCACCGCGCGATCGCCACTCTGCACAGCTTCCGCTTCTTCGGGCTCGTCTTCCTTCTCCCAGGCGTCGTCGGTCCCAACCTGCCCGCCAGCTTCGCCACCTTCGCTGCCTTTGGCGACCTTGCGGCCGGGCTGCTCGCCGTGCTGGCGCTCGTCACGATCAGGATGCGTCCGGTCTTCTGGCTGTTCGTCGTCGCCTTCAATCTCGTGGGAATGGGCGACCTCGTCCTCGACTACTATCACGCGATCCAGGCCGGCCTTCCCGCGCGGGCGGGGGAATTGGGCGCCGCATATGCGATCCCGATCATTTACGTGCCCCTGCTGATGATCACTCACGTCTTCGCATCCTATTTGCTGCTGCGCCCTCTGGCTAAGGCAGCTCGGGTCCTCACTGGCGAGGCGGCAGTATCTTAAACTCCGCCATCTCAGGCGTCGCACCTCGCGATCGAAGATCGCAACTGGAGAGGCGTTCATCGCGATCGTGTGATGACGCAATTATTTGCCGCAGGCTTTGAGATAGGCCGGCAAGCCTGAACCAGTTCGTTGCCAGAAGCACGGATCACATCTGGCGCCCGTCAAATCTCCGCACATAATCGACCAATGCGCGCAGCTTCAGCGGCTGTCGCTGGCGCCTGGGATAGTAGAGATAGAAGCCCTGGAAGGGCGGGCAGAAGTCCTCCAGCAGCGGCACGAGTTCGCCCCGTTCGATATAGGGCTGGAAGGTCTCCACCATGCCGAAGGTGATGCCTGCTCCCGCGCAGGCCATGCGGATCATCATTCCCATGTCGTTGGTCGTAACAGTGGGATCGACGGAGACGTCGAAGTCGCGATCATTCTCGGTGAACTCCCAACGATAAGGCGCCGTATCCGGGCGTGGCCGCCATCCGATGCAGGCATGACCCTGCAGTTCGCGGGGATGGCGGGGATGGCCGCGGCGCTCGAGATAGCTGCGGGATGCCGCCGCGCATTGTCGCTGCTCTTCGGAGACGGAGATCGCGATCATGTCCTGTTCGATCACTTCGCCGAGCCGGACACCCGCGTCGAACCCGGCTTCGACGATATCGAATTCGTCATCGGTGATGGTGATATCGAGTTTGATGTCGGGGCAGGCTTCCATGAAGCCGGCCAGCAAGGTGCCGGACAGGAAGTTCTCGGCGATCGAGGAAACGGTGATCCGCAGCAGGCCGCTCGGGCGCGCCTGCATTTCCCTTACCGTCTGCATCGCATCCTTGACCTGGCGGAGCGATGGACGAACCGCGTCGAAGAACACTTCGCCGGCTTCGGTCAGGCTGACGCTGCGCGTCGTGCGCTGGACCAGGGCGACTCCGACCCGATCCTCGAGGCGCTGCAGGGCCTGGCTGACGGCGGAGCGGGTGACGCCAAGCCGCTCGCCGGCGAGCCGGAAGTTCCGCGCCTCCGCCACTGCAAGAAAGACTGAAATGCCTTCGAGATCGTCGACCATTGGTTAGCATTTCTAACCAAGGCATCCTGGATTAGCAACTTAATCGTCGCAGATGGGCACGCTATCTTTCAAGTCGAGATCAACGCAAGGCTTCGAAAGGCAAGGCAATGCGAAGGATTTTCAAAAGCCCGGTCCTGCAGCTTTTCACGGCGGTCACTCTGGCTGGCACGGCGACCAGTTCGTCCGCCACCGATGCCGTGAACGACCGAGATCAGCAGCAACAAACAAGCGAGAACACGATGCAGCAACATCCCTATGTCGGCATGTGGGTAACGGATGATGGCCGCGTCCGCCACGAACTTCTGCCCAATGGTCGTTACGACGAAGCCCGTGGCAGCCGGGAAAGCGCCTACCGGGGACGCTACGACGTCACCGGAAGCCACATCGAATATTGGGATGACACGGGCTTCACAGCCGACGGCGATTTCGTCGACGGCGATACCCTCCATCATGGCGGCATGGTGCTTCGGCGCAGATGACGTGCCGCCTGAAAGGCAACACCACACAGGAGAAGGCCGCGTTTGCCGGCCGGAAAGGATGACGATCATGTCTTCCCCAACACCCATCTGGTTCATCACCGGCGCATCGTCCGGCCTCGGCCGGGCACTCGCCGAAGCCGTGCTGGCCCGTGGCTGGCGCGCCGCCATGACGGCGCGCAGACCCGAGACCCTGGCAGATCTCACGGCAGAGCACAGGGACCGCGCGCTTGCCCTTGCACTCGATGTGACGGACAGCAAGGCCATCGCCGGCGCAGTTCGTGACGCCGAAACGCATTTCGGTGCGATCGACGTCCTCGTCAACAATGCCGGCTACGGCTACCTCTCGGCGATCGAAGAGGGCGATGATGCCGAGATAMGCGCCCAGTTCGAGACCAATGTCTTCGGACTGATCGCCGTCACCAAGCAGGTTCTGCCGGGCATGCGCCGACGCCGGCAAGGGCATATCTTCAACGTCTCCTCACTTGGCGGGCTCGTCGCCTTTGCCGCAACCGGCTACTATCACGCCACCAAGTTTGCGGTCGAAGCCCTATCGGAATCGCTTTCCCATGAGGTCAGGCCGCTCGGCATCGATGTGACGATCCTCGAACCCGGCGCCTTCCGCACGGATTGGGCCGGCCGGTCGATGGTCGAATCCCGCACGATCATCGAAGACTATACCGAAACATCCGGCAAGCGACGCCAGGCCACCCGCTCGATCTCCGGCAACCAGCCGGGCGATCCCGCGCGCGCGGCAACCGCGATCATATCGGCGTTCGAGGCGGACGAACCGCCGCTGCGCCTGCTGCTCGGCGCACCTGCGCTGAAGTTCGCCTGCGAACGGCTTGATGCGCTGCGCGCAAACTTCGACGCCTGGGCGGAGACGACGCTCAGCGCCGATTTCCCGAGCTGAATACCAAGAAAACCCTCAGCCGCATCGCCAGGCGAGCGGCGTATAATGGAGCTCGAAATGTCTGATATCGAAGGAAAAGTCATTGCCATCACCGGAGCCAGCAGCGGCATCGGAGAGGCGGCGGCAAAGGTGCTGGCTGCCGCAGGCGCCCATATCGTGATCGGCGCCCGCCGCACCGAGCGGCTGGAGGAACTCGCCGGCGACATCGCGGCAAAGGGCGGGTCGGTGCGCCTGCGACAGCTTGACGTCACCGATCGTTCCCAGGTGGAGGCCTTCGCAGGCTTTGCCAGGTCCGAATTCGGCCGGCTGGACGTCATCATCAACAATGCCGGCGTCATGCCGCTGTCGCCGCTCGAGGCTCTCAAGGTCGAGGAGTGGGACCGGATGGTCGACGTCAACATCAAAGGCGTTCTCTATGGCATCGCGGCGGCGCTTCCGATCATGAAGGCGCAGGGATCAGGGCAGATCATCAACCTGTCTTCGATCGGCGGCCACAGCGTCTCGCCGACGGCGGCCGTCTATTGCGCGACGAAATTCGCGGTGCGGGCGATCTCGGACGGATTGCGGCAGGAGACCGATCGTATCCGGGTGACCGTCATCTCTCCCGGCACGACGACATCGGAACTGGCCGAGACGATCACCGATCCGACCGCGCGGGACGCCATGAAGGCTTTCAGAGCGATCACCATCAGCCCCGAGGCCATCGCCAATTCGATCCTCTACGCCATCAGCCAGCCTGACGACGTCGATGTCAGCGAGATCATCATCCGGCCGACAGCCAGCCCGCATTGATCGGCTGAGACCCTGCCAAAGCAATTCCAGCAAAAGTGTTGAGCGGTTTTGCCAGGCAAAGCGCGAAGCGATTTTGCCGGGAATTGCGGAAAACGAAAAAAGCCTCCGCCGCCTAAAACCCCAGCGACTGCTGGGCGGGCAGCGGCGGGGCGAGGTTGACGCCTTCGAGCTCCAGCATCCGGGCCTTCGATGACGAACCGCCGGGCGCGGAGAAGCCGCCGATCTTGCCGCCGGCCGCAAGCACCCGGTGGCAGGGGATGATCAAAGCGACAGGGTTCTTCGCCATTGCCTGGCCGACGTCGCGGGCGGCTTCCGGCCCGACGCCCAGCTCCTTGGCCAGCGCGCCGTAAGTGGTGGTGCGACCCCAGCCGACACGCCTTGCCGCCGCATAAATATCCCGGAAGAAGGCATCCTGGCCGGCAAGATCGAGTTCGACGCCGGAAAAATCCGTTTCCTCGCCCCGGAAGTAGCGCTTCACGGCGGCGACCGTCTCGAGCACTGCAGGCGTCGGCGCGCCGGGTTCGGCATCCGGCAGGCGGCGCAGCAGCAGCCGTTCGGTCGCTTCCGCTGACTTGGTCGGCAGTTGGAAGCGGGTGATGCCGGCATCGCTCCAGGCGATGCCGCAGAAACCACCCGCGGTTTCGAAGATGAGATAGTGGTGTATGGTCTCAGCCATGACACAGCCTCCGCGTTTTCAATGACCCTCAAAATCGTATGGGACGGCCGCTGTTTCAACCCGTTTCTTGCGCGCGCCGGGCTTCCAGGAAATATTGTGGTGCGCCCCTGCATTGTCGACCGACTATCCACTTCACCCGGTCTTGAGCGACGGTCCGGACAAGTGTGACCCCGAGCATGTCGGGAAATTATGTTCTCTTTTTGTTCTTGCTGTTGCTTCCTTGCAGAGTATCTTCGTCGCGTTTTGAAAACGACGAGGCGGGTCATGACGACCTGAAATTCTATGAACCAGATGCCCCTCGACTTCGGAGACGACAAAAATGGTCGCGGACGGCGAAACGAAAGCTACGTCAACGGACACCGACTTTTCTTTGCGCTCTGCCCTCCTGATGCCATCGAGCAGCAGGCGGCCGCAATCGCCGATGACTATCGTCGAGCCTTCTCCCTTTGCGGCATCCCGCGCCTGACGACATTGCATGTGTCGATCATCTGGGTCGGCGACTATCCGAAGCTGCCGGAGGATGTGGTCTTCGCGGCACGGCAGGCCGGCGCCACGGTCGAGAGTGCGCCGATCGCAATGACCTTTGACCGGATCATGCGATTCCCGCAGGCGCGAGCGCTTGTGCTTTGCGGCGAGGGCGGACGGAAACCGCTCACCCGGGTGCATGTCCAACTGGGCGTCGGCATGCACAATGCCGGATTGCGGCACAATATCAGCCGCGATTTCACGCCACATATGACGCTGCTCTACGACCGCAAAGCCATGCCGCCGACGACCCTCGACACACCCGTTTCATGGACGGCGTCCGAATTCCTGCTCATCCACAGTGTTGTCGGAAAAACCGAACATCGGATTATCGATCGCTGGCCACTGCTCGGTTAAGGCAGGCTGACGCCCTTGGCCGCGGCTTGCGCTTGCCCAGCTTCTGCGCATAAAGCTCGTTCAGGTGTTGCACACGGGAAGCGAAATCAGCATGGACGTTTCAGAGATCATCATCCCCGGCGATACATCGGGAACGGAGTGGCGGCTGCCGGTGCTGCGCTTTAAGGGCGGCGATCCGAAGGCGCCGAAGACCTATATCCAGGCGGCACTGCATGCCGGCGAGCTGCCTGGAACGGTGCTGCTGCATTTCCTTTGCGAAAGGCTGCGGCAGGCAGAAAACCAGGGAGAGATCGCGGGCGACATCACCATCGTGCCGCAGGCCAATCCGATCGGTGCGGCGCAATCGCATTTCGGCGAATTGCAGGGCCGTTTCGACTTGGGTTCGCGCACCAATTTCAACCGGGACTTTCCGCTGATCTCCCTGGCCGATCGCCCGACGCTGATCAAAGACCTCGATGATTACCCGGCTACCGACAGATTGAAGCGGCAGCTGCTGCATTTGGCGCTCGGGGCGGATCTCGTGCTCGACCTGCATTGCGACGATGAATCGCTGCAATATGCCTATATCGACGAGGCCTTCTGGCCGGAGGCGGCCGATCTCGCCGCTTCACTCGACATGGAGGCCGTGCTGCTTTCGGATGGCGAAAGCTCGGCCTTCGAGGAGGCCGTCGGCTTTGCGTGGAAATATGGCGTTCCCGGCGAACGCCTATTCGAGCTGCCCGGCAGACTCTCCGTCACCGTCGAGCTGCGCGGCAAGCGCGACGTCGATCCGGTATTGGCGAAAAAGGACGCCGACGGGCTCTGGCGTTTCCTCGCGGCACGGGGGATCGTCAGTGACGAAAAGCCGGCGGCAACGGCGTTTTCCGGTCCGGCCGTGCCGCTCGACAATGTCGAGATCATCCGCGCTCCGGAAGGCGGAGCCGTGCTTTTTCATCGCAATATCGGCGAGAGGATTGCGGAAGGCGACCTTCTCGCGACGATCATCACCCGGCCAGGACAGCCGGGCGGCAGCATCGAGCTCACCGCACCGCAGGATGGGCTGATCCTGACGCGAACATCCGACCGGCTGGTGCGACGGCGCGGCGACCTGATGAAGATCGCCTGCGACGAACCCAGCAAGGCTTCGCGCAAGGCCGGCACGCTGGAGAATTGAGCCACAGGCCGGCTTTGTCTGCCTCGATGGTCGACGCGCTCGGGGGATAAAACGTCGCACGGCGTTTGCGCCGGCCTTCGTGCATGTTATCTCGCGCCATCACAGGGAGATCGATCGGGCATGGCCATCACCATCTATGGCATCAAGAATTGCGACACGATGAAGAAGGCCCGCAACTGGCTGGAAGAACACGGCGTCGCCTATGAGTTTCATGATTACAAGGCGCTCGGTATCGACCGCACCCATCTCGAAGCCTGGATCGACCAGGCCGGCCTCGACACCGTGCTCAACCGCGCCGGCACCACCTTCCGCAAATTGCCCGATGCGGAGCGCGAGAACCTCACCCGGGAGAAAGCGATCGCGCTGATGCTCGACCAACCGTCGATGATCAAGCGGCCGGTGCTGGAGGCAAAGGGGAAATTGCTGATCGGCTTCAAGCCGGAGATTTACGCCGGTACCTTCGGCGGCTGACAGGCGGCCGAGTGAATTCACGAGGGAAAGAGATGTCCAAGACCACGCGCGCGACACAGGTTCTTTCGCAGGCGGGCATCGCCTTCACGGTCTATACCTATGACTACGACCCCAATGCCGAGCGCGTCGGGCTGCAGGCGGCAGAAGCGCTGGGCGAAGCGCCGCATCGCGTGCTGAAGACGCTGATGGCGGAGGTGGACGGCAAACCGGTCTGCGTCGTCGTGCCGTCGGATCGCGAGGTCAGCATGAAGAAGCTCGCCAGCGCCTTTCACGGCAAATCGGCCAACATGATGAAGCCTGCCGATGCCGAACGGCTGACGGGCTATCATGTCGGCGGCATCAGCCCTTTCGGCCAGAAGAAGACCGTGCCGACGGCGATCGAGGAGGCCGCGCTTGGCGAACCGCTCGTCTATATCAATGGCGGGCAGCGCGGGCTGCAGGTGCGGCTCGATCCGAAGGATGCGTTGAAGGCGCTGAAGGCTGTCGCCGCGCCGCTGATTGCCTAATCAGAGCATGATGCCGAAAAGTCTGAGCGGTTTTTCCGACGACATCATGCTCTCACTCTTCAATTGAGAACAGGATTCAGAGAAAGCGGTCGAGCAGGCCGGCGATCGCCTTCGCCTCGTTTTCGGCAAGCTTGCAGCCGATATGAGTGTCGATCGATTTGGCATAGACGATCCACATGCGCTCGCGAAGCTTTCGGCCGGCATCTGACAGCACCACCCAGCGGCCACGTCCATCCTCGGCGAAGACCTCGCGCCGGACCAGGCCCTCCCGTTCCAGCCGGTCGAGCAGGCGGGAAAGATTATACTGCGCCAGCAACGTCCGCTCCTCGATCTCGTAGGGGCGCAGCTTGCCGTCTTGCGAGCGCGCCAATTCCCACAGCACGTCATACCAGGCAAGCGGCGGCATGCCGGCCATTTTCAGGTCGGCTTCGATGGCGCCGAGCAACCGCTCTCGGGCGCGCATGATGCTCGTCCAGGCAGAGGTGACCGCTTCGCTCGGATTCGACGGTTTTTCAGACATAAATGCAGTTACATCTATCTTGAATTTCGCCGCAAGCGCTATTAGATGCACCTACATCTATCATCCTTGCCAAGGAGACCCCCATGAGCAAGCTTACCCTCGTCAGCCATCATCTCTGCCCCTATGTGCAGCGCGCCGCGATCGCGCTGCTCGAAAAGGGCGTGCCCTTCGAGCGCATCAACATCGATCTTGCCGACAAGCCCGACTGGTTCCTGCAGATCTCGCCGCTCGGCAAGGTGCCGCTGCTGCGGATCGAGGAGGAAGACGGCAGCCAGGCCGTGCTGTTCGAAAGCAGCGTCATCTGCGAATATCTGGAGGAAACGCAGCCGGGCGTCGCGCTGCATCCGAAAGACGCGCTGACGCGTGCCCGCCATCGCGGCTGGATGGAATTCGGCTCATCCGTGCTTTCCGATCTCTGGGGTTACGAGACGGCGCAGGATGCCGCGCAACTCGAGGCCAAGCGCAAGTCGCTTATCTCCAAGTTCGCGACTGTCGAGAACGTGCTAACGGATGGGCCGTATTTCGCCGGCAACGACTTCAGCCTCGTCGACGCTGTCTTTGCACCGGTCTTTCGGTATTTCGATCTCTTCGACACGCTCGGCGACAGCGACATCTTCGAAGGGCTTGAGCGAGTGACGCGCTGGCGCAAGGCTCTCTCCGAGCGGGCAAGCGTCAAGGCCGCCGTTGGCGAAGACTACCCGCAGCGGCTGATGGAATTCCTCGAAAAACATAACTCGATCCTGCTCAGGCTGCCTGCCGCCGCTTAAAGCCCGCCCACCCAGCCGGCCGGACATCTAATCCGGCCGCTTCAATTCGGCAGTGGAGCGCTTCATTTTCGCCGCAAACGGGTCTAAGTCTTCCAGCCTCCCACCGTCGATGACAGAAGGCAGGTTGAACCATGACTTTCATGCCCCAGAGCCAGAACACCGTTGATCCCGTCAAGCTGGAAAAGCTTGCGGAAGTTGCCGTCAAGGTCGGGCTGCAGCTGCAGAAGGGTCAAGATCTGGTGATCACGTCGCCTGTCGTGGCGCTGCCGCTCGTTCGCCTAATCACCAAGCACGCTTATAAAGCCGGCGCCGGGCTGGTGAGCGCCTTCTATTCCGACGAGGAAACGACGCTGGCGCGCTATCAATATGGCAGCGACGAGAGCTTCGACCGCGCCTCCGGCTGGCTCTACGAGGGCATGGCCAAGGCCTATGCCAATGGGGCGGCCCGTCTTGCGATCGCCGGCGACAATCCGATGCTGCTGTCCGAGCAGGATGCCGGCAAGGTCGGCCGCGCCAATCGCGCCAACTCCACCGCCTATAAGCCGGCGCTGGAGAAGATCTCGAATTTCGACATCAACTGGAACATCGTCTCCTATCCCAACCCGTCCTGGGCCAAGGTGGTCTTCCCCGACGATCCGGAACCGATCGCCATCGCCAAGCTCGCCAAGGCGATCTTTGCCGCCTCGCGCGTCGATGTCAGCGATCCCGTCGCCGCCTGGGCCGAGCACAATGCCAATCTTGCCAAGCGCTCCGCCTGGTTAAACGACGAGCGCTTCGCCTCGCTGCATTTCCAGGGACCGGGCACCGACCTGACGATCGGCCTCGCCGACGGGCATGAATGGCATGGCGGCGCGTCCACCGCCAAGAACGGCATCACCTGCAATCCGAATATTCCGACCGAGGAAGTGTTCACCACGCCGCATGCGATGCGCGTCGAAGGCCATGTTTCGAGCACCAAGCCGCTTTCGCACCAGGGCACGCTGATCGACAATATCCAGGTGCGCTTCGAAGGCGGGCGCATCGTCGAGGCCAAGGCCTCGCGCGGCGAAGAGGTCTTGAACAAGGTGCTCGATACCGATGAGGGCGCGCGCCGGCTCGGCGAGGTGGCGCTCGTGCCGCATTCCTCGCCGATCTCGGCCAGCGGCATCCTGTTCTACAACACGCTGTTCGACGAAAACGCCTCCTGCCACATCGCGCTCGGCCAGTGCTATTCCAAATGTTTCCTCGATGGCGCGACACTGAGCCAGGAGCAGATCAAGGCGCAGGGCGGCAATTCCAGCCTGATCCATATCGACTGGATGATCGGCTCTGACAAGGTCGATATCGACGGCATCAAGCCGGATGGCTCGCGGGTTCCGGTGATGCGGCAGGGCGAATGGGCCTGAGCAGCATCCTCGTGCGCTGACTGAGCCAACTGCCGAAAAGCACCATGGCCATTGCTGGAAGCGGCGCGGCGGCCAGCCCCGTTCTTCGAGACCCCCGCGGGGCGCCTCCAGGATGAGGCTGGCGCGTGCGCGTGCCTCAGGTGATCCTTCGAGGCGATGTGGATCACGCCTCAGAACAAAATCGCGCAGCCCGGCAGCATGCTCTGTTGAACGCAAACCCGCTGCACACTTTTGCTGGAATTGCTTTAGCGGATCGCCGATAGCAGCTTGCGCACGCGATCGAGATGCGCCCTGCGCTTTGCATCGGTGGCCCGGTCCATGTCGTGCAGGCTGAGCATGCGGAAATTCAATCCCTTCGAGCAGAAGGCGGCGATGCCGCGCTTCAAGAGCCGGCGCACCGGATCGCCCATATAGAGACGCACCAGCCACCAGGGCGAGCCTGTCGTCGTCAGCGCATAGAACAGCCTGATATGGGTCAATTGCGGCACGATACGGCCGGCGGCAGCATCATGGCTGAAGGCAACGCCGGGGGCGAAGACACGGTCGAAGAAGCCCTTGAGGATGGCGGGGAAATTGAACCACCATTGCGGAAAGACGAGAATGAGGCCATCGGCAGCCTTCAGGCGGGCGACGATATCGGCAACGGCTGAGGTATCGTAGGGGTGGTCGAAATAGCCGCCGCGCTCAGCCTTCGAAAGACGCGGATCGAAATCTTCGCGGTAGAGATCAAGCAGGTCGACCACGTGGCCTGCCGCTTCCAGCGCGTCACGTGCGGTCCTTGCCACGGCAGCGGCGAAACTATCCTCCAGCGGATGGGCAAGCACCAGCAGGATCCGCATCGTCAGAACAGGCTTCCCTGCTTCGGCGGTTCTGCGGATTTTGCGCCGCGCTTCTTGGCACCGGCCGGCGGTGCGCCGCCTTCCGTGGTCATGGCGCCGACACGACCGTCGGCGAATTCGATGGCGATGCCCGTGCCGGCGGAGAGCTGGGCAGCCTGCGAGACCGGCCTGTTATCCTCATCGCGAATGACGGCGTAACCGCGCTTCAGCACATTCTTATAGGAGAGCGACTGCAGCACGCGGTCCTGCGAAGAAAGTTCGGCGCGCGCACGGGTCAGCTGGTGGCGGATCGCCGTATCGGCATGGCGCGAAAGATTGCCAAGGCGTTCGCGGCCGCGGTCGGTCTGCGTCTTCAGCCGGGCAGGCAGCGAGGCGAGGATTGCCTCGGCGCGGTCGACGCGCGATTTCGATCGGTCGATCAGCCGTTCGACCATGCGCTCGGCCCGGGCCATGCGCTCGTTCAGCGTCTGGCGGCGCTCGGCAATGCGGCCGGACAGCAGATCCGGGCGCAGATGCGCGGCGACGCGCTCGAAGCCGCGACGCTTATTGATGGTGTTGAGCTCCAGCCCGCGGCCGAGACCGGTCGCCGCCTCGTCGAAACGCCGGCGCGGCAAGGCGAGAAGCTGATCGAGCGACGGCAATGCCCGCATCAGAGCACGCACCGACTGGCGCCGCTGATCCATCTGCCGGTTCATGCAGCCCTGCAGGCGTGCCGCAAGAGCGGCGGCCTGCGCCTCGAGCTCCGCCTTGACGGGCACCGCCATTTCGGCAGCCCCTGTCGGCGTCGGCGCGCGGACATCGGCGGCATAATCGATCAGTGTCCAGTCGGTTTCATGACCGACGGCCGAGATCAGCGGTATTTCGCTTTCGGCCGCGGCACGCACGACGATTTCGTCGTTGAAGCTCCAGAGATCTTCCAGGCTGCCGCCACCGCGCGCGACGATCAGCACATCCGGGCGTGGGATGGCGCCTGAAGGTTCCAGCGCGTTGAAGCCGCGGATGGCGTTTGCCACCTCCTCACCGGACCCTTCGCCTTGAACCTTCACCGGCCAGACGAGGACATGCACGGGAAAACGATCGGAGATGCGGTGAAGGATATCGCGGATCACGGCGCCGGTCGGCGAGGTGACGACGCCGATGACGCTCGGCATGAAGGGCAGCCGCTTCTTGCGGGCGGGATCGAACAGGCCCTCGGCGCCGAGCTTGCGCTTGCGCTCCTCGATCAGCGCCATCAGCGCGCCGGCGCCGGCCGGCTCCAGCGTCTCGATGACGATCTGATATTTCGAAGAGCCTGGAAAGGTGGTGACCTTGCCGGTGGCGATGACTTCCATGCCCTCTTCCGGACGGAACTTCAGCCGCGAGAAGGTGCCCTTCCAGATGACGGCATCGATGCGGGCGCGATCGTCCTTCAGCGCGAAATAGGCATGGCCCGAGGAGTGCGGCCCGCGGTAACCGGAGATCTCACCGCGCACGCGAACCTGGTCGAAGGCGGTTTCGACGGTGCGCTTGATCGAGCCGGAAAGCTCCGAAACCGAATATTCGGCAAGGTTGGTCGGCGAATCGCCGTCGAAGACGTTGCTCATCCCCTCTTTCTATGTCCATCCGCTGGAAACAGGAAGGGTGGCAGGGGCTTTGGGATCGGTTTTCCCAGCCGTTGAAATCGTTGTGGGAGGCGTTCGTCGCCACTGCATCAAGCGCGCTCGTCTCAACGCATCCTGCACATGCACTCGTTGCAGCCGGGCGAACAAACAACAAAATCGAGTAAATCCGTTTTGTTGCGGAACGGATAGTTAGATTGTGCGTTTTACCCGAAAGGGATTGCTAACCACCGCAATACAAAGGCTTTTCGGCGAGGACCGCCGGTAAATCTTTGTTAGTTGGCGCTTCCTATGCTTCCCCTCGTTATCTCTGGGAAGGTGCTGAAATGATTATTCTCACAGCAGCAGCATTGGGCATCAGCGCCGGGCAAATGCGCTCGGCTGGCGTGATCGCGTTGGTCGCCGCGTTGATCGGAATGACATTCGCGCTGGCGGCGATAACCTCGCCCGGCCCGGTGTCCCTTCTGGCATTCGTCTATGCCGTGCTCGGCTATAATGGCGGCCTCATGCTCTTCGTGATCGGGCTCTATGCCAATCAGCGCCTTCGTCGCGCCACGCGTGTCTCGCACTGATAGCGCGTCGCGATCTTTCAGATCGCTCCTCGCGCTTTAGGTCCTTATCTCAAACGCATGCCGTTATCGCCAAACCGCCGCATAGTTTTGCGCGACATGCTTTATTCCATCTTGAAATTAGCCGGCGTCAATTCGTCGCCGGCCGATAGCGAAAGAACTGCACGCCCACGTCCGCCGCCTTCGGAAGCGGTTCCAGATAGGGCGGAATATTCCCCTTGCCGAGCTGCGCATAGAGGCCATCCGGCTTCAGCTTGGCGATCTCGCGCGTCTGCAGGTCGCCGGGGCAGAAGCCAAGCGCCGTCACGCCAGTCCCCTTCAGGAAGGCTTCCGCCTCCTGTGGCTCCGCCATGCCGATATGCAGTTCAGTCAGCATGCCGCCCTGATTGCGATGATAGGGCGCGGAGAGAACCCGGTTCTGCGTGAAGCGGAGGATCGGCACGCCCATTTCCGATGGCGCGGAGATCAGTCCGGCCGGTAGCCCGGCGAGCGGCGCCAGCGCCGCTTGCGATGTGCAGGAAATTTCCTTTGCCGGCTTCGCCGCCTTCTTCTGCGCAGCATTCTCCATCTGCAACGAGATAAACCCGCCACCGACGGCCCAGGCGGCCGGAGCACTGGCGAGCACGGTCACGATATAGACG